>JBJOGU010000065.1:0-3153 GCA_046048075.1 Pseudomonadota bacterium | reverse complement strand
CCACCGGTGGGATTGAATCTCTATGTCTTGAAGGGCGTTGTCCCGCAGGTTTCAATCAAGGACATACTGATTGGCTCCATGCCTTTTGTCCTGCTCATGCTCCTGTCGATGGTCATCCTCTCGGTCTTTCCACAGATTGCGCTCTGGCTTCCGAATCAGATGATGGGGGCGAGCTAGGGGCACCGACCTCCTCGCAGAGGAGTTTCCGAGGGCCCAGCGCCAATGCGGCGGGGCCAGCAGGTGGTTTCGTGCTTGGCCTCTCTCGTAGTCCCGATCCACCTTGCGGGATTTTTTCGAGCGTCGATGGCCCTCCACAGCTCATGAGAACTCCATCTTTGGTTCGTGCGACGAGAGGCAAGGCATGTTTTTGCGGCAAAAAGTTAATGAAGCCATCGGCCGTTGAATCGATCGGTCTGTTCTCTGCATCGCGCACTTCTTGAATCCAAAGCGGCCGGCCTGCCGTTGGCCCGATGAGCTGTGTCTCCTCCACCACTCGAAGGCCTTGACTGGATTGGACGCGGTAGGCGCGCTTTGAGGCGGTGAGGACTTCGGTCCCCGCACCGCTCCATTGCAGATGCATTGGCAGACGGTTGGCATGGGGCTGGAATCGGGCCTGGGTAAATGACGGCACCTGTGTAAAGACTGCCTGCCCGCGCCGATTTGAGGTGGCCTGCAACTGACCGGACTGCTCCAGCACCAGGCCACTCTGTCCAATTTCGTGAACCACCAGATTGTTGTCACCAAGGTTTCCAAACTCAATGCCCAGAGGCGTTATCCAGAGCCTTGACGACAGGGCCACATCGAACTGGGCGCCATTGCCCTGTTCGCGCAGGAAGAGTTGTGCCTCGCCGAAGGGGCGTTGACTCCGCAGACTGAATTCCGTGCTCGGGAGTGGGCCGCCTCGCTTGGCGATGCTCCATGACTCGCTGTTGCGCGGATTTCCCCTGGACTGCAGACGCGAGGCGAGAAGGTGTTCCTCGCCATTGGTCTCCGCCTGCGCAGATGCAGAGAGCTTTTTGTCGAGGTCGACGCGAAGAAGCAACTGCCAATGGCTGCTGTCGTTCCCGCTGATGCTCTGTTGTCGATGCTGAATCTGTATCTCGGTGCCGGGCCAAGGTCGAATCGCCCACGCCATCGATGCAAGTGATTGGTCGGATTGGCTGAGGTTGATCGAGAGGGAATGGACGCTGTTGAGACGATGATGAATCGATAGGCTTGCCGATTGGTGCGAGCCTGGGTTGAATGGACGAAGCCCCTCCGAGGCAGCTGCGGAGGGGGTTGAGGGCGGAGTCGGGGCCGGCATCGAGACGACTGTCGAGGGCTGAACGTCTCTTGGGTTCGCTTGGTGACGCCACTCCGCCTGTATCGATGTCTGAGCGTTCGGTGCCAGTGTGCCTCTGAGCAGACCCTGGCTTTGGCATTGCAATGTGCAGTCGAGTCCAAGGCCAGCCGAGAGCAGAGTTCGATGAATGCGAGAGGTGGTGATCGAGGCGAATGGTTCGAGTCGGTTGCGTATGGTGGCTCCCGCGCGCAAGCCCTCTCGTTCAGTGAGCCCATAGGACATCGACAATGACTGCTCGTTGGCGCGTCCAAACGCCTCGAAGCTCAGCGTTCCCGGAGAGATGAGGTCAGGGCTCGCGACCCATGGAAGCAGTAGGGTTTGACGCTCTCCATCGAGCCCACGAATTTCAAGCTCCACGAGGCCTGGTCGATTACTGGCCCCAACGCCTTCGAGAAGGACATTCCCGGGCATGACCAGGCCACTGCTGTAGAGCTGCGTGCCTTGCAGATCGAGGATTCGGAGCCTTGCGGGCTGATGAAGTTCTATTTGGTTGAAATTGCGCGAGGCGACCTGCCTACGCGGATGGTGGCTCTGATAGAGCAGGCCAAGTCTCTGGTGTGGGCTGGACCATAGATTGTTCGATGTCTGCACATGGCCAAGACTCAAGAGTGCACCAGAGGGCAACTCGGCCTCATGGCTCCAGCGCAGCCGTTGCGTCGATGTGCCCGATAGGGTGCTTGCAGTGAATTGGTGCCGACCATGGCTTGCGGTGATTCCATAGGCCTGGACTTGAGTGGCACCCAGCCAATCCAATGCAAGACTTGGCAACTCCTCCACCCGTGCGCTGGCGATGCTGTTGGGGGGACCTCCTCTGGCCTGGGCCACTGCGATCGGGTCTTGGCCAAGAAGCACTCGTTGGGGTTTGAGGCTCGCGGGTGGCAGGACAATCCGGACCACGCCGGACTTTGGTTCGAGGCGGCACGATTCCCTTGGCCCGTCGATTCGCACCATGGCCCTGCCTGAGAGGGTCGCTTGGCTGCGGTCTTCAAGTCGGGCCCGCGATGCCAAAGCCTGGGCATCGATCCAGCAGGATGTTGCAGTAAGGGGAATGACGATAGCCCCCCTTGCAGCCTGGACCTGATTGATCTCGACTGCGGCCAAGATTGCCTGGTCAGGGTTCATTGAGGCATCCGCGGCAGATGCCCCAATGAATGGGGCTCCTGCCAAGAGCACAACCCAAAGCAATTCCAATCCCCATGAGGGGGATCGACGGCGCTGCATGAAATTCCTCTAGCGCTGGGCGGTGCGACTGCTTCGGCAGAGTTCGGCCTGCTCTCCAGGCAGAAGGGTCTGGGGCCCCTTAACGTCGGGGTCGAGCACCAGTCGGACGGCGATGGGCTGTGGATTTTCAAACCGATGGCATCCGGCAACCAATGGGAGGCTTGGTTGGTGGGGTGCTGGCTCCTTGGCGTCTCGATAGATGGGCAGACTGAAACGAAATCGAAAGGCCAGGCCCTGGTTGCTCGGACTCTGATCCGGAATCTGTTCCACGAGAAGTCGGTGGTATTGGCTGCGGTTCTGGATCTGCGCACGAATGATCTGACGCTCGCCTGCGCCCAACTCAAAGAAGCGAGGTGAGACCAGACCATCGGCGGGGCTGGGCTCCGTTGCCCCGGCCTCCCAGGCGACGAGTCGGACCGACCAGCGCGATGGACCGGAAATAGAGGACTGGACCTCGGTGACGACAATGCCCGCGTCATCGGGGTGGAGTTGGGGAGGGGTCACCGCAAGGGCGGCCCCCGCTGCTCGACTGAGAATGGCAATCGAGATCCCCATGCAAGTGAGAAGGAGGGGCCGCGTCATCATCAGTA
>JBJOGU010000064.1:0-7698 GCA_046048075.1 Pseudomonadota bacterium | reverse complement strand
GGCAGAGAATCTTTGACTTCGGAAGCCAACCGGTCTCGACTGGAGGGATTGGGTACGCCGCTGGCCGTGAAGCCTGCTCGAGAGGGGTCCTCTCTTGGTTTCACTAAGGTCATAGACCGAGAGGCCTTGGGTGCCGCGATATCCAAGGCCATGCAGTTCGATCGCAGCGCATTGGTCGAGCAGTTCATCGCCGGAAGAGAATTCACAGTGGCCTTGCTGCACGAACCCGGAGCGGGGTCCGTGCGGGCGCTTCCCGTGGTCGAAATCTGCGCACCTGGGGGTGACTATGGCTATGACAACAAGTACTTTGGTGATGAGACCAAGTACGTGTGTCCCGCGCCAATCGATCAAGCTCTGACCCAGCAGATGCAGACACTCTCCCGCCGCGCATTTGAGGCGCTCGGCTGTGAGGGCTGGGCACGGGTGGACATCCTTCTCGATGAAGCGACAAACACACCCGTGCTGCTTGAGATCAACACATCTCCAGGCATGACGGATCACTCGCTCGTACCGATGGCCGCACGAGAGGCAGGCATGACCTACGACGCACTGGTTATGCACATACTCGGCACCGCTCGCCTTAAGACAGAGATGCCGCGATCTGGGCTTGGCGCAGGAGATGGTGCAGATGAATAGCTTGCGACAGCTATGGAATTCACCCCCTGCATTGAATCGGTTTGCTGCCGCCTTGATGTCAACGGCCATCTTGATCCTCTTGGCACTGGGCGTTTATTCGATCGCGAGTCGCCCAGCCTTTGCCGTCAGGCAGGTGGATATCCAGTCAGCGGGCGCACCCCTGCGCCATGTCCAGGAGGCCGATCTGCGAGAAGCCCTGCGATCGGGGCTGACCGGGACCACACTCACGGCAGCCCTTGGCGGTGTTGGAGAGAGAATCGGCTCCCACCCGTGGGTGCGTCAGGTGACCATCAGGCGAATCTGGCCCAATCGGCTCCTGATCCAGATCGAGGAGCACCAACCCATCGCGAGTTGGGGCGATGGACGTTTCTTCAACCGCCAGGGAGAACTCTTCGTGGGCGAATCCAACGGGGTGATGGACGATGTGGCGGATCACTACCAGTGTCTCCTGCCCGAGCTTGAGGGCCCCGTGGGGAGTGAGGCACGTGTGCTCGAGCGGGCGATGCAGGCCTCGTTGCTACTAGAAGCCAACGGCCATCGTCTCAATGCGATGGCGTTGGGGTCGCAGTATGCCTGGCAACTTCGAATCAACAATGGGCTGGTCGTTGAGGTTGGTCGAGACGCAATTGGCACCGACTGGCAACTCAGGCTGCAACAGATGGCTGAGAGTCTCTCTTGGGTCAATACCCAGGTGCGGTCCGAGGGCCAGCTGGCACGAATCGACCTTCGCTATGCCAACGGCTATGCCTACCGGCTTGGGTCGACGGCCGGCCGAACAGGCGAGCATGCCGCAGCCGCTGCAAGTTGCTTTCAATACTTCATCAAGGATCGCAACGCATGACACGAGAGACATCTAAATTGCTTGTGGGCCTGGACATTGGCACCTCGAAAATCGTCGCCATCGTTGCGCAGGTCCTCGACGATGAGAGGCTCGAGGTCATTGGCCTGGGGCAAGCCGAGAGCGATGGCCTCAAGAAGGGTGTCGTCGTCAATATTGACGCGACGGTCGCCTCGATTCAAAAGGCGCTCGAAGAGGCCGAGTTAATGGCGGATTGCAAAATCACCTCGGTCTACACGGGAATTGCGGGAAGCCATATTCGAAGCTTCAACTCCTCGGGAATGGTGGCCATCAAAGACAAGGAGGTCGCCCAGCCCGATGTCGACCGCGTTATTGAGACGGCGACGGCCGTCACGATCCCGGCCGACCAGCAGGTTCTTCATGTGTTGCCTCAGGAATTCATTATTGACGGGCAAGAAGACGTGCGGCGGCCAATCGGCATGAGCGGGGTTCGATTGGAGGTCCGCGTTCATATCGTGACGGGTGCGGTGAGCGCAGCGCAGAACATCATCAAATGCATTCGTAGATGTGGGCTCGATGTCCAGGAACTGATTCTGCAGCCTCTGGCATCGAGTCACTCGGTCTTGACCGAGGACGAGCGCGAGCTCGGTGTGGCCCTCGTGGACATCGGCGGTGGCACCACCGACATTGCAATCTTTGCGGGCGGCGCCATCCGTCATACCGCGGTGATTCCTATTGCCGGCGATCAAATCACCAACGACATCGCGATGGCCCTTCGCACCCCCACTCGGGATGCAGAAGAAATCAAGTGTCGCTATGGCGTGGCCAAGCAGACCCTGGTCGATGCGAACGCCGGCTTTGAGGTGCCCGGCTTGGGTGACCGGGGTCCGAGAATGCTCTCGCAGCAATCGCTTGCGGCGGTGATTGAACCGCGTGTTGAGGAACTCTTCTCACTCGTGGCCCAAGTCATTCGAGAGAGTGGATTCGAGGAGCTTCTATCAGGGGGGATCGTTCTAACGGGAGGGAGTGCGCAACTTCCAGGAATGATCGAACTCGGTGAAGACGTCTTTCTGAAACAGGTTCGCGTGGCTCGCCCGAGTTATCGGGGGAGCCTCTCGGACGTTGTGAGCAGTCCCAGATATGCCACTGCCATGGGATTGCTGGAGGAGGCGAAGCGGCAGTGGCTTCGCGGCGCAGAGGTGAACAGGCAGACCGGATCCTTCCGGGACACCCTGGCGCGAATGAAGTCGTGGTTTGTGGGCAATTTCTAGTTCCGAACAAAGGAGAAAGTCATGAGTTTCCAAATGTTAGAAACCGACACCTTGGGCACAGTCATCAAGGTCATCGGCGTCGGTGGTGCGGGTGGCAATGCCGTGCATCACATGATCAACCGTGGGGTCCAGGGGGTTGAGTTCGTCTGCGCGAATACCGATGCCCAGTCTTTGGCGCGCCCGGGTGCAAACCTAAGCGTGCAACTGGGCTCCTCCGGCCTGGGTGCTGGGGCGCGTCCCGAGGCCGGAAAGGCCGCGGCGGAGGGAGATCGGGAGCGAATTGCCGAGGTCTTACAAGGTGCCCACATGGTCTTCATCACAGCCGGCATGGGCGGTGGAACCGGGACCGGGGCCGCGCCCGTGGTCGCTGAAGTGGCCAAAGAACTCGGCGCCTTAACAGTGGCCGTGGTGACCAAACCCTTCTCATTCGAGGGCAACCGTCGACTGCAGGCGGCTGAACAGGGCGTAGCGGAGCTCGAGGGCAAGGTGGACTCACTCATTGTCATCCTCAATGAAAAGCTTGAGGACGTTCTCGGTGATGAGGTGACTCAGGTTGAGGCTTTCGCCGCCGCCGATGACGTCCTCTATAACGCAGTGGCCGGGATTGCCGAGATCATCAATATCGAAGGCCTTGTCAACGTCGACTTTGAGGATGTCAAGACGGTGATGGGAGAGCAGGGCAAGGCCATGATGGGAACAGCCACGGCAGTCGGACCCGACCGCGCACGCATTGCGGCGGAGCAGGCGGTTCGCAGCCCCTTGCTTGAGGGAGTTGATCTCTCTGGTGCCCGCGGAATTCTGGTCAATATCACCGCAAGCAAATCCCTCAAACTGAAGGAGACAAAACTCGCGATGGAGGCCATTCGCACCTTTGCAGCCGAGGACGCCACCATCATATTCGGCACGGTCTACGACGAGTCGATGGGCGATGAGATGCGCGTGACGGTTGTGGCCACTGGCCTTGGCGGCTCGAAGAGGAAGCCGACTCTCGTGCGCTCAAGCAATTACGGCCAGGTGCTTCGAACCGGCACCGATGATGCGGTTGGAGCACCTGCCTTTCAGGCAGCAGGAAACGACGATTCATCCAACCTTGGACGTGATTACCAAGGATACGACCAGCCCGCGATTTGGCGACAACCCGCCAAGAGTGAGGCGGCCGCCCGGGTAATGGCTCTGGAAGAGGGCGGGATGGATCGCTTTGACATCCCAGCTTTTCTCCGGAAGCAGGCCGACTAGAGAGAAGGCTATTCATGCAGCCTTTGCTGGCTGCTGGCACACTTTCGTTCGGAAACCCGATGGTCGGCCTGCCTGCCGTCCATCGGGGTTGTTTTTTTGCCCCCCAACAATAAATAACGGAGAACAAGCATGCCCATTGCACCAGGCCAGGCCCTGCCCAACGCCACCCTTTATGAATTCATCGAAGAAGAGACCCCTGGATGTGCGGTCGGTCCCAATGGCTTTGAAGTCTCAGACATGATCAAGGGCAAAAAGCTCGTTATTTTCGGTCTGCCAGGTGCTTACACCCCTACCTGCTCAGCCAAACATGTTCCTGGCTACGTCGCCATGGCCGAGCAGATCAAGGCCAAGGGTGTCGATGAGATTTGGTGTATCTCGGTGAACGACGCCTTTGTCATGGGTCAGTGGGGCAAGGAGCAGGGCGCCCGAGGCAAAGTTCGGATGCTCGGCGATGGAAATGCCTCCTTCTCCAAGGCCATCGACCTCACCCTCGACCTCACCGGCCGTGGCATGGGCATTCGCTCGAATCGCTACGCGATGATCGTCAACAATGGGGTTGTTGAGAAACTCTTTGTTGAGCAGCCAGGCAAATTTGAGGTCAGTCAGGCCGAGAACATTCTCGCCGCGCTCTCCTAGAGCCCCCATACCATCCAGCCATTCGGTAGTCGTTCCTATGTTGCGTCAACGCACCCTCCAGTCTCCGGTGACGGCCGAGGGCATTGGATTGCATAGTGGTCAGAGGGTGCGCCTTCGGTTGCTACCCGCAGCACCCGATAGTGGGATCGTCTTTCGCCGCATCGACATGCCAGCGCCCAATGAGATCACCTCGCAAGCGGCCGCTGTTGGTGACACTCGAATGGCATCAACAGTCGCAGCGGGTGATGTGAAAGTCTCCACCGTTGAGCACCTGATGTCGGCGCTCTCTGGGTTGGGCATTGACAATCTTTTGGTGGAGGTCGATGCCGCGGAGATACCCATCATGGACGGCAGCGCCGCCAGCTTCGTTCACCTTGTTCGCTCAGCGGGCCTCGAGGAGCAAGACCAGCCCAAGCGGTTTGTCGAGGTCCTTGAGCCCATCGAGGTGCGAGACGGAGACAAGTGGGCACGGCTGGAGCCCTATTTCGGTTTTAGCCTTGACTTCACAATCGATTTCAAGCATCCGGCCGTCGACCAGACAGGCCAAGAGGTTCGGGTGGACTTCGAGTGCACCTCGTTTGTTGATGAAATTGCACGGGCGAGAACCTTCGGGTTTGTCCGCGATGTCGAGTACCTGCGGTCAAAAGGACTCGCATTGGGTGGCAGTCTCGAGAACGCGATCGTCTTGGATGACCATCGCATCCTTAACAAGGAGGGTCTGAGACAGCCCAACGAGTTTGCCATGCACAAGGCCCTCGATGCGATCGGTGACCTCTATCTGCTCGGCCGACCCCTGATGGCCGCCTATCGGGCCTTCAAATCCGGGCATGCACTCAATAACCAGCTGCTGAGGGCATTGATGGAGAGGCCCAATGCATGGCGAGAACGGTCTTTTGAGAATCTCAGTCAGGCGCCCGCGGCCTGGTCTCGTCAGTGGTCTTGGGCTTGAATCAGAGCCAGTAGTGCGAGCCGCTTTGCGTCCGGGATCTCGGGGCGCGCAGGCAGTGTCGCAGCGCGCCTTGACCCACCCAGGCCTGCCTCGGCCGGACGCCATTGAAGACTAAGAATGCCCAGGCCCTTGTCCTTGAAATGGGAGAGGAGGCTGGAATCAAGTAGACGAAGCTTGCTGATTAGGCCCGCGGAGCGCACCGAGACCAGAAGCATCGAGCCGCGAACTCCCCTATTGGGATCTGCACGATGGGCGCGTTCGATGCCTGCACCGACGTCACCGAAACCAAGTTTCGCCAAAGCGTCTTGGAGATGGGCCACCCAGAACTCGGATTCCCTAAGGCGCTCGAACAGGGGGTCAAGGTCGCCCAGTCCTTGTCTCTCAAGGAGTATCCCGTGAACCGTTTTAGAACCGAGCGCCGTCTTGACCATGGGCTCATGCTAACCTAACGCTCTTATGTTGAGTCGCCTTCTTGCGTCGGTCTTCGGTAGTCGCAACGACCGTCTGCTGAAAAAATACCAATCTCGCGTCGAGCAAATCAATGCCTTGGAGCCCTCTATTGAGGCCCTAAGCAATGAGCAACTCTCGGCCAAGACAAACGAATTTAAGAATCGAATTCAGTCGGGGGAAACCGTCGACTCCCTTTTGGTGGAGGCATTTGCAGTCTGCCGAGAGGCAGGCCGCAGGGCCCTTGGCATGCGTCATTTTGATGTGCAATTGCTCGGTGGCATGGTCCTGCACGAGGGGAAAATTGCAGAGATGAGAACGGGTGAGGGCAAGACCCTTGTGGCCACTCTGCCCACTTATCTCAACGCGCTGGCAGGCAAAGGCGTGCATGTCGTCACCGTCAACGAGTACCTTGCTCGACGAGATTCGGCCTGGATGGGTCGGCTCTACGGCTTTCTTGGGCTTACGACGGGCGTGAACATCTCGGGCATGTCCTCATCGGAGAAGCGCGAGGCCTACCTTGCCGACATTACTTACGGAACCAATAACGAATTTGGATTTGATTACCTCCGCGACAACATGGTCACGGATCGTCAGGAGCGGGTTCAGCGCGGCCTTCAATTCGCGGTCGTCGACGAGGTGGATTCCATTCTTATTGACGAAGCAAGAACCCCACTGATCATCTCGGGCCAGGCGGATGACAGCACCCAGCTCTACCAGGCCCTCAATGGCTTACCGGGTCGTCTGAATCCGCAGCCGACTGAGGATGGCCCCGGAGACTATTTTGTCGATGAGAAGGCGCGGCAATTGCACTTGTCCGACGCTGGATTTGAGAAGGCCGAGCAACTCCTCGCAGAGATGGGGCTTCTGGTCGAGGGTGCAAGCCTGTACGACCCCGCGCAGATTTCTCTTCTGCATCATCTGCTTTCTGCTCTGCGAGCGCATGTCTTGTACGTGCGCGACCAGCACTATGTTGTGCAGTCGGGTGAGGTCATTATTGTGGATGAGTTCACGGGACGCTTAATGCCAGGGCGCCGTTGGTCCGACGGCCTCCATCAGGCCGTGGAAGCCAAGGAAGGCGTGGCCATTGAACCCGAGAACCAGACGCTTGCTTCCATCACCTTTCAGAACTACTTCAGGATGTACGGCAAGCTCGCTGGCATGACGGGCACGGCCGACACCGAGGCCTTTGAATTCCAGCAGATCTATGGGCTGGAGACCGTCATTGTTCCCACCCATCGGCCAATGGTGCGCCAGGATCTCCAGGACCAGATTTTTGGCTCGCACGAGGAAAAGGTCGAGGCCATTATCGCGGACGTTCGTCGCAGACATGAGTCCGGCCAGCCCATTCTTGTTGGAACCACCTCGATTGAGAGTTCGGAGGCGCTCTCCTCTGAGTTAACCAAGGCCGGCCTGTCGCATCAGGTGCTCAACGCCAAGCAGCACGAGAAGGAGGCCGAGATCGTTGCCCAAGCCGGTCGGCCCGGTGTCATCACGATTGCCACCAACATGGCTGGGCGAGGCACCGATATTGTGCTTGGGGGAAGCCTCGATAAAGACATTGATCGTCTCTCAGAGGACACAGCCCTCTCGGGGGAGCAACGATCGCAAGAGGAGTCAAAGCTTCGACAAGCCTGGCAGGAGCGACATGACAGTGTCATCTCTGCGGGCGGCCTTCACATCATTGGCACTGAGCGGCATGAGTCGCGTCGCATCGACAACCA
>JBJOGU010000063.1:0-2615 GCA_046048075.1 Pseudomonadota bacterium | reverse complement strand
CCCGCCCATTCGGACTCGGCAAGCAAGCCAAATTGCGAGAGGCATGCGGACACCGGAGGGCAACGAATCCATGTCATCCAGGCCCTTCGATCGTTCGGATCGAGCAGAATGGAGATCAGCCCGTCGATGGCTGTGAATGCAACAGTGGTGTCAAGTGCCCAACCAGAGGGATCGTCGAGATCGATGGCGCGAGACTTCAAAACCGCCGCCAGTCGCCGAGCGGCGAGTCGATCGCCCGCCACCACACCGATCTGGGTATGGCCCGCCAAAAGCCATTGGCCAATTTGATCGGCCGCGCATCGGGCGGTGCTCTCGACCCCATCTGTCTCAACCCAATCCACGGCCGACATTCGCGAGAAGGATGGGCTCGACTTCCAGTTCGCAAGCCGGGAGCGCAGGGGTGCCCAACCCTCTGTCGGTCGCTGGGGTGACCACTCGGCCCGCGACAAATCGGTGAGCTCTGGCCAGAGGGCTGACCAACCGTGCTGGGCTTCGAGTAACTCGGGCCTGCCGATTTGAACCACTTCCCAATGACCTGGCCAAGCGAGCTGACAGCGAACCAGGTCGAAGAAATCGAGATGGCCAGAGACCAGGAGCCTGCCACTGGTCATGCCACGGTAGGATGCCGCGCGGGTGGAGACCCACTCGGCGAGATCGAGAGGCTCTTGGCTGGCCTCATAGAGTCCAAGGATGAGTTCAAGGCCCGCAAGCGCCGCGGGTTCTCTCTGAATGGGTGATCCCGAGTGCACCCAGTAAAGACGCAACCAATCCCAACGCTCAAAGAGCAGGGCCCACTGCTCGGCCAACTGCCATGCACTCGAGACATTCGGTGCCAGGGAGGCTCGAAGGGGCTTGGAGGCCAAAATGGCATCGGCCAGAGCACCGACACGCTCAATAGATGGGCGAGGTAGGTCGTTGTCGTCTCGGGCCAAGTCGACCACCCGCATCGCAAGGGCCGAGTCGATGTCCGAGATGGTGGGCATGGGCCGCGGCCCTTCTGCCTTGGGGGGCAGTCCAGCCCATGACGTGCGTGCGACGGCGGCCAGGCTGGCACGGCCAGAGAGAATTTGATGCACCCCCTCCGCAGCAGCAGCCTCAACCCATTGGGGCACATGCGGGAGAAGCGCTTTCTGAAGCAATTGGGTCTGCTCCCTGGCGAACCCAAGAACATGGGGCATCGTCTGAGCAATCCATTGGGCGCTGAATTGGGCACTGGCCATGCCGCTATGCTATTCTGCGTCCATGTCGTTCTTGGGATCATGCGTTGATCCCCCCTGTCCACCCCGCTGGTGGATGCCGATCCCCCAAGATCCAACCACTCTTACACCCCAATTCCATTCATTCATCATTCTTATGAGCCAAAACGTTATTGCTGTCACCGATTCAAGCTTTGAAACCGATGTCATGAAGTCCGACCTGCCCGTGCTGGTGGACTTCTGGGCCGAGTGGTGTGGCCCCTGCCGAATGGTCGCCCCCATTCTTGAAGAAATTGGTGGTGAATATGCAGGCCGACTCACTGTGGCCAAGCTCAACGTCGACGAGAACACCGCAGTGCCCGCCAAACATGGCATCCGTGGCATCCCCACCATGATTCTCTTTAAGAATGGCGCGGTGGTTGCGCAGAAGGTCGGTGCCGCCGCCAAGTCCCAACTCACTGCCTGGATTGATAGCCACCTCTGATTGTCCCGCTCCATCAGGGGGAAGGCCCAACCCCTCCCCCTGACCTCCCAACCGCTGTGCCTCGGCCAGCCCATCGCCTGACCCATCCAATATGTATCTCTCCGAACTAAAAGCCCTCCCCGTCACCCAACTCGTCGAGCTTGCCGGCTCACTCGAAATCGAGAATGCAAGCCGCCTGCGCAAACAAGAGTTGATGTTTGCCATCCTGAAGAAGAAGGCCAAAACGGGCGAGCAGATTTTCGGCGACGGCGTGCTTGAAGTCCTGCCCGATGGCTTCGGCTTTCTGCGCTCACCAGAGTCCTCCTACCTCGCGAGCACGGACGACATCTACCTCTCGCCCTCTCAGATTCGACGCTTCAATCTGCATACCGGCGACTCGGTCGAGGGAGAGGTCCGCACACCCAAAGATGGGGAACGCTACTTCGCCCTGGTCAAGGTCGATCAAATCAATGGCCAGCCCCCAGAGGCTTCGAAGAACAAGATCCTCTTTGAGAACCTCACGCCGCTGTTCCCGGACGAGCCGATCCGACTCGAGCGAGAGATGAAGGGCGAAGAGAACATCACAGGCCGCATCATCGACATGGTCTCGCCCATCGGAAAGGGCCAGCGGGGCCTGCTGGTCGCGCCCCCCAAGAGCGGCAAGACGGTGATGATGCAGACCATTGCCCATGCCATCACCACCAACCATCCCGAGGTCACACTCATCGTCCTGCTCATCGACGAACGACCCGAGGAGGTCACCGAGATGCAGCGCTCGGTGCGCGGTGAGGTGGTTGCCTCCACCTTCGACGAGCCAGCCACCCGGCATGTCCAAGTGGCCGAGATGGTCATTGAAAAGGCCAAGCGCCTGGTCGAACACAAAAAGGATGTCGTGATTCTTCTCGACTCCATCACCCGATTGGCCCGCGCCTACAACACCGTGGTGCCCACCTCCG
>JBJOGU010000062.1:0-14254 GCA_046048075.1 Pseudomonadota bacterium | reverse complement strand
TCTTCCACCCAGGCCTGCTCAAGTGCCTGCCCAGAGGGGGACATCAGGACCACCGGGCCGGGCGAGTAACCCCCCTCTTCTGAGGCCTTCTTGCAGTGGAGGACCGCATCCCGAAGGGGGCCGGCCATCATCACCATGCCAGGGCCACCGCCATAGGGGCGGTCGTCCACGGTCTGGTGAATATCGCTGACAAACTGTCGCGGATTCACAACATTCAAGACCACCAGGCCCCGGTCAACCGCACGGCCACAGACGCCATTGCGGGCCCATGCTTCGAAGAACTCGGGAAACAGGGTGACGACATCGAAACGCAACATGGCTTAGGAGCCCTTGAGCCAGTCGGGGTCCCAATCCACGCGACAGAGACGGGCAGCAATGTCGACCGAGTCCACATGGCGCTCGACAAAAGGAATCCAGTGGGGCCCAACCACGAGCCAGTCGTGCGCACCATTGGTCTCCATGCGTTCGATCGTGCCGAGCATTGCACCCTCGCGATTCTCGACCCGACAACCAATCAAATCGACCCAATAGACCTCGTCGTCGCTGGGTGGTGGAAGGGCACTGCGATCGACACCCATCTCGGTGGCATCGAACCACTGGGCCTTAGAGATGTTGTCGACGCCAGAGAGCGATAGACGAAAGTCACGGCCATGGGCGGTGATCTGCAGGACCTCGAAACGGCTGCAGATTCGCCGACCGGCACGCGAACGAATGCAAATGAGGTGTTGCTGTTGAAGGAGTGCCGATTCAAAGGCCGAACCCGGGTGCAGGCTTCGAATGCGCAATTCGCCTCGCAAGCCCACGGGGCCAAGCACCTTGGCGAGGGCCACAAACTGCGGGGGAGGCAGCGCCTCGGGAGGCACCCACTGAACCGCTGTGGAGGCGGAAGGCGATGCGGCACCCAGTCGTGAGAGCCGCCGGAGCTGGAAGGCAGAACCCGCCAGCCCCTGAGAGGGGGACTTAGGCTGCCTTGGCCTGGCTTGCAAAATCTTTGACGAGTTGGGTGACGCGATCGCTGAGCTGGGCGCCGTTGCCACGCCAATGCTCAATTCGCTCCATGCTCAGTTGAAGGCGGGGATCGTTGCCCTTGGCGATGGGATTGAAAAACCCCACCCGCTCAATAAAACGGCCATCGCGACGGCAACGTGAATCTGCGGCCACCACGTGGTAAAAAGGGCGCTTGTGTGAACCGCCCCTTGCAAGTCGAATGACTACCATTGCTTTGTCCTTTGAACGTACATCACCGAACGCGGTGAAACCTAAAAGTCTACCAGCCCTCCGATCGATTGAAAAGATCGGGTCGCAGGTTTGAAACGACGCAAGCTACTCGGTGCCATGGCGGCCCTCGGCGCTGCCGGGCTTGCAAGCATTGGCGCCCTGCTGCCAGTCTCGGCCCAGGCCAAAAAGAAGTCACCACCGCGCCAGACCCTGCCCGAATGGCTCCCCGGCGACGTGGTGATGCCATTTTTAGAGGAGCTCTCGGGCCGGGAGAAGATCCCGATGGCCTGGCTAATGGGGCAGTTAGGAAGGGCCGAGCGCCAAGACCGGGCCATAGCCCTGGCCAACCCCTTGCCCGGTGACGGGCTCGGGCCTGCGCGATCTGTGCAACGTGTCATCCAGCGCAGCCTGGATGGCCTATTGGTCGCCAACGGCAACGCCTATCTTCGGATGCACAGAGATGCCTTCCTCAAAGCGCAAAGCGAATACGGCGTTCCAGCCCGCGTGATCGCTGGAATCCTTGGCATCGAGACCCGCTACGGCCGCATCATGGGAAGTTTTCCAACGCTCGACACACTCGCAAGCTTGGGATTCGCCAATGAACGTCGGGCCGAGTTCTTCCGCAAAGAGTTGGCTGCGCTGCTCGTCCTGGGCCGCGAATCGGGAATAAAAATCAACGGCCTCAAGGGCTCATTCGCGGGTGCGCTCGGCATTCCCCAATTCATGCCAAGCAGTTGGCGCAACTACGCCGTGGATTTCGATGGCAACAAGCGAATCGATCTGATTAATAGCCCGGGCGATGCGATCGGTTCAGTGGCGCATTTCTTGGCCCGCCATGGTTGGCGTCGTGATCTACCGAGCCACCTGCCCACCGCCATGAACGCCAATCCACAAGACCGACCCCCGCACCTCCGGCGTGTGATGGTCGATGGCTTAGAGGCCAAGCATACGGTGGGCGACCTGGTGCAGGCGCAGGTGCTCGACCCCGAGGTGAGCCTGCCCAGGGCAATGCAAGCAAGCCTCATTGCCCTGCCCGACCCCGACCTGGGTGAACTCTACTGGGTGGCCACGCCCAACTTCTTTGCCATCACCCACTACAACCGAAGTTACTTTTATGCGGTTTCAGTGCTCTCCCTGGCCCAGGCGGTGAGTTTTCGCGGCTAAGCGGGCCGACTCAAGTCTGCAACTCCATCGATTGAAGCGACCGGCGCCAGCAGGCCTGCCGCGGCCTCATGGTTAAAGCGGCCCTCCAACCAGGCCACTCGAACATCGGCGATTGACCAGCAGTCCACGGCCATGACCTCATCGTCCTCGGGCCTTGGCTGCCAATCACTCGGTGCATCCCACTCATAGACCCAGACCCGCTCAATATGAAGCAGCTTCTCGACCATTCGTGCCACCCGCACCAACCCCCAGAGGCGCAGGGACTCGGGAGCAAACCCATGAATGCCAGCCTCCTCCCGCGCTTCTCGCTGAATGGCCTGGTCGGGCGTCTCATTCCAGGGGAGTCCACCGGCCACACAGGTATCCCAGAGCCCTGGATCAATCGCCTTCTGAAGAGCGCGGCGCGCCACCCAGTAGCGGTTACTGGTTGCTCGCGCATTGAGCTGGACCGATTGGGCCAGCAGCCCCAGAGGCCGAAAGAGGCTCCGCTCAAGGGCGACCGGTCGGCCATGGTCTCCGAAGATCACCTGGCCCGAGGCACCGATCAATCGCTGGCGCTCATCTCTCCACCCCTTGAGTCCAGCCGCCAGTGCGCCCTGGCGAATCCGCTGCTCCAAGGACTCGAGTCCCCGTTCATTGAGGTCCAATTGGCCTTGAAAAAAAGGCAGGAGCTTGGGACTCACCCAACCAACGGGTTCGCCCTTGAATGACCATGGCTGCAGACCCGCCGCGACGAGCTGCTGCGGATCGATTTCCCTATTTAAAGGGGCGGGCGAAGGGCACTCACCCTCCAGACAGGCTGGGCCTATGATCATGGCTATGTTGAACCCATGTTGGATGGTGCGAAGGATCTTCGCACGAACTCTTTACGCACTCAGTCTTGCAGCAATGCTTGTGCCCGCGGCCCCGACTTTGGCCGACGCGCCATCGGCCACGAGAGAACTGAGCGAGCCGCTTGCCTTTATCAAAGCCTTCGATGGCGATTCCATGCTATTGAGAAACAGCCGAGGCAAGACGGTTCAGGTGCGACTCGTCGGAATCGATGCGCCTGAGAAAACACAGGCCCACGGGCAGGCCGCGAGGGAGCGTTTGGAGTCTTTATTGAAGGCCGAGCAGATTGAGGCCAAAGCCGTTAAACGAGATGGCCACGGCCGATGGATTGCGCAGTTGAGCGTGGAGGGACGAGACATCGGTCAAACCATGATTGTTGAGGGCCATGCCTGGTACTTTCGTCGATATCGGGCCGACCTCTCGGTGTCGGCGCGGTCTCGCTATGAGGAGGCCGAGGCCGTTGCACGCGAAGAACGCAGGGGGCTGTGGGCCAGCGACGAGGAGCCCATTCCCCCTTGGCGCTACCGCGAGAAGCGCCGCTGACGAATGACCTCGTAGCAGGCCACTGCACAACTCGCCGAGACGTTCAAGCTCTCGACGCTGCCAAGCATTGGAAGGGCTGCGAGCGAGTCGCAATGCTCGCGTGTCATTCGACGAAGGCCTGCACCCTCGGCGCCAAGGACCAAGACCGTTGGGCCCCGCAGGTCGGCTGCGAATAGGCTCGCCTCACCCGTCTCATCCAAACCGATCACCCAATACCCTGCCTGCTGAAGGCTCTCGAGAGCACGCGAGAGATTGGTGACACGCAAATAGGGCACCTGCTCGGCGCCACCTGCTGAGACACGCGTGGCCACCTCATTGAGCGGCGCCGACCGATCCTTCGGAGCAATCACAGCCTGCACACCCGTGGCATCGGCCGTTCGCAGAATCGCACCAAGGTTGTGAGGGTCGGTCACTCCATCGAGTGCGAGCAAGAGGCCCGCATGGGCAGCCTCGCTGGACTGGAGTGCCTCAAGGAGTTGTTCAAGGTCATCGAAGCCTTGCCGCACCTCTGCCACCGCCACCACGCCCTGATGGCGCTCACCCTGGGCGAGCCCATCGAGT
Source organism: Pseudomonadota bacterium (assembly GCA_046048075.1). Taxonomy (GTDB): domain Bacteria; phylum Pseudomonadota; class Gammaproteobacteria; order Burkholderiales; family Burkholderiaceae_A; genus Hahnella. The sequence goes on along the minus strand of JBJOGU010000062.1, from coordinate 9,937 downwards.
TTGTCGGCCGAACCCATCTGGACGGAGATCCGTGCCGCCTCCAATTCCAGGCGCAGTGCCTTCATTCGCCCATCCTTGCGATTGGCGTCCATCCAGACGGTCTTGATCGTCTCGGGGGCCGATCGCAGGCGCGCCCGAATGGCATGAAAGCCCAATAACCGATCCTCAGACACGCTCAACCCCTTCGCGACTTGCGCGATGCCGAGCGCTTACCGGGTGCGATGCGACCCGAGGTTTGCTTGCTCTTTCCGACCTTCGCGACAGACTTCTTGTTGCGTCCCACCTCGGCAGACGGTCGGGCCGCCGACTTGCGCCCCCGAGGCGGCGGCATATCGTCAAACAAACCATCGTTGCCAAATGCCGAAAAGCCCACCTCGTCGGAGTCGACCACCGTCTTGTCCTTCTTGACTGCCCGAATCATTGAGGGCACCAATCGAAATTCGATCCGTCGTGCCTCAAGGTCGACCCGCGAGACCTGCACAATCAAGGGGTCGTAGAGACGGAAGCGACGGCCAGTCCGCTCCCCACGAAGCTCATGAATGGTCTCGTTGAACTGGAAGTACTCGCCACCGAGCTCCGAGACGTGAATCAAACCCTCCACAAATAGGCTATCGAGCGTGACAAAAAGACCAAAGGAGGTCACGCCCGTGACGGTTCCAGGCAGTTGTTCTCCCACTCGGTCTTTCATAAATTGGCACTTCAACCAGGCCTCGACATCACGAGACGCCTCGTCTGCGCGTCGCTCTGCGGCCGAGCAATGGTCACCAATGATTCGCCAACGCTCGGTGGCATCCGAGCGCTTCGATGGCTCATCGGACCGCTGTCCATACTTGGGCAAGTAGTTGGCACCGCTGAGTGCGGCCTTGATCACGCGATGGACGAGCAAGTCGGGATAGCGACGGATGGGGGAGGTGAAATGGGCATAGGCCGAGTAGGCCAAGCCGAAGTGACCCGAATTGTCCGGAGTGTAGATGGCCTGCTGCATCGAGCGCAGCAGCAGAGTCTGGAGGAGTCGCGCATCCGGTCGAAGCTTGATTTCGCGCGAGAGTCGCGCATAGTCAGAGGGCTGCGGTGCGTCGCCTCCTGCAAGTCGAAGGCCCTGGGTCTTGAGGAACTCTCGCAGCGATCGGAGCCGCTCGGGTGTTGGTCCCTCGTGAACCCGAAAGAGCCCCGTGCGCTTTTGCCGCTCCAGAAAATCCGCAGCCGAGGTATTGGCCGCAAGCATGCACTCCTCAATAAGCCGATGGGCATCATTGCGCATTCTCGGCATGATTTGCTGAATGCGACCATGGTCATCGGTCTTCATGTATGTCTCAACGGTCTCGAGTTCAATTGCCCCGCGAGATTGACGTTGGGCCGCAAAGACCTTGTAGACCTCATAGAGTGTCTCGAGCGGACGGAGCCGGGGACCCAGAACACGTGCCTCGGGGCCCGAAGGGTCGGCCAAGGCAGCCCAGGCCTGGTCATAGGTGAGCCGGGCCGCAGAGAGAATCACCGCATCGTAGAACTGATAGGCCCGCACCACACCCGTCTCTGAGACCACCATATCGCAGACGAGTGCCAGTCGCTCAACGCCCGGGTTGAGTGAGCAGAGCCCGTTCGAGAGGGCCTCGGGCAACATGGGAATGACGCGTCGGGGGAAATAGACCGAGGTCGCTCGCTCAAAGGCATCTCGGTCCAACGCATCATCAGGCTTCACATAGTGGCTGACGTCGGCAATCGCCACAATCAGTCGCCAGCCCTTCTTTGGAATGACCTCCGCATAGACCGCATCATCGAAGTCCCTCGCATCCTCACCATCGATGGTCATTAGAGGCAGGTCGCGCAGGTCGATGCGGTCCTTCACATCGGCAGTTCGAACCGCCTTGGGCAATCGCTCCGCCAGTCGCTCGGCTGCGCTCGAGAAGCGATGCGGCACATCGAACTTGCGAACAGCAATCTCCACCTCCATACCCGGATCGTCAATGGAGCCAAGTCGCTCAACCACACGGCCCACTGGCGGCGTGTAACGGGTTGGGGGTTCGATGATCTCCACCATCACCACCTGGCCAGGCTCAGCACCACCCGTGTCCGATGCGCCGATCAAGACATCGTGCTTGATGCGCTGGTCTTCCGGAGCCACCAAGAGAATGCCGCGCTCCTGCACCAGGCGCCCGACAATATTGCGGGTGTCGTGCTCGACCACCTCTTGAATGGTCGCCTCGGGACGGCCTCTGCGATCGGTGCCAATCACCTGCGCCCGAACGCGATCGCCATGCATGGCCTTGAGCATCTCACGGGGAGAGACAAAGACATCGTCTCCACCGGTGTCGGGGCGAATAAAACCAAAGCCATCCCGATGGCCAATCAGACGGCCAGTAAAACTCGGCGAGTCGTTGCCACCCTCCTCAGTGGGACGGGCTTTTTTGCTATTGGTGGCGGTGGTGCGTTGTTTTGACAAATTTAACTTTCGGGCTACAGTGTGCGACTCGATCGCGGGTGAACTCTTCGCCCACCCAGCGTTCAAGCCCAGATGGCGGAATTGGTAGACGCACTAGGTTCAGGTCCTAGCGGTGGCAACACTGTGGAGGTTCGAGTCCTCTTCTGGGCACCACCCCTCATTTTTTGTTGCCCTCCAAATAACAGAAGGGCGAAACACTCTCAGCGCCCTGCCGCTCCAAAGGGATGCTCCATCAGAATAGTCTCATCTCGCTCGGGCCCCGTCGAGATCATTGCGATGGGCGCACCGGTCACCTCAGAGAGTCGAGTGAGATAGTTGCGAGCCTCTTGGGGAAGACCACTCCACTCACGAACCCCGGCCGTTGAGGCGGACCATCCCGGCCAGTCCTCGTAGATCGGCCGACATGCCTCGACCGCATCGGCCCCAAACGGCAAGACATGCGTGGGGCCATCGGGCGTCTCGTAACCGGTGCAGAGGCGAATGGTCTTGAGGCCATCGAGGACATCGAGTTTGGTGATGCAGAGTCCCGATACACCATTGATCTGAATGCTTCGACGAAGTGCCGCCGCATCGAACCAGCCACAACGCCTGGGCCGTCCGGTGACCGATCCAAACTCATTGCCCCGCTCGGCCAAATGCCGGCCCACCTCGTCTTGCAACTCGGTTGGGAATGGGCCCGAACCAACCCGCGTAGCATAGGCCTTGGTAAGTCCGAGTACATAGTCAACCTGGCCCGGGCCAATGCCGGCACCCGCGCCCACGGCACCCGCCACGCAGTTGCTACTGGTCACGTAGGGATAGGTGCCGTGGTCGATGTCGAGCAAAGAGCCTTGGGCACCCTCGAACAGCAGTGCCTGGCCCTGGCGCATGGCCATGTCCAGTTCATTGGGAACATCGGCCGCCATTCTCAGCAGGCGAGGCGCCATTCGCATGAGTTCTGCATGGGTCTGATTGGGATCAACCGCCTCGGCCTTCAGGAATCCTGTGAGCACATGATTGTGAAGCGCATAGGTCTCTCGAAGGGTCTCCATGAGACGCTGCGGATTCTTTAGGTCGATGAGGCGGACCGCACGACGTGCCACCTTGTCCTCGTAGGCAGGACCAATGCCGCGGCCGGTAGTGCCAATCTTCGCATCGCCCTTGGCGGCCTCGCGGGCCCGATCAAGGGCCACATGCACGGGAAGAATCAGCGGGCAGGCCCAACTAATGAGCAGACGGTCTTCCACCGACAACCCACTGGCCTGGAGTTCATCAATCTCACCCAGCAGGGCCTCGGGAGATAAGACCACCCCGTTGCCAATGAAACAACGAACCTTGGGATGCAGAATGCCGGAGGGAATCAATCGAAGAACAGTCTTGCGCCCATTGACCACCAGGGTATGGCCCGCATTGTGGCCGCCTTGAAAGCGCACCACCCCATGAACTTGCTCGGTGAGCCAGTCGACAATCTTGCCCTTACCCTCGTCGCCCCACTGGGTGCCCACAATCGCAACATTGCGACCAGCACGGCTGGTTGCCGCATTCATCGGCTTCGTCATCACTGCATCCTTCTCTAAACTGAATTCAAGACGTCTCGGCCAGGACCCAGCCCGACCCAGAGGGCTTCAGGCGAGGGCCTGTCCAATGCGCCAATTCGCCCTCGGGCAAACAGACCACTCTGCGGCCACGACCTCGCAAGCCCGCTATGGCCTCTCGAAGTGGCACCTCGTCTCGCCATGGTGCGGCCACGGCCGACTCGGTCTTGTGTGAATCGGCATCGGCAGAGTCCACCAAGGAGGCCAGGGCACGAAGCTCGAGACTGAATCCCGTTGCCGGCCGTGCGCGGCCAAAGGCCTCGCCCACGCCGTCATAACGGCCGCCGCGAACGATGGCATCGGGCCACGCCTTCGAACTGATCGAAAACATGATCCCATTGTGATAGCGCCAACCGACCAAATCGGCCAGGTCGACTGTCAATGCACAACGGGGATGCTGAACAAAAAGTGCCGAAGAGGCCACCCGCTCAAGTCGATCGAGTGACTCTCTGATCTGCGCAATCGGTGGTAGCACAGAACGGGCCCGTTCGATCACGTTGTTCGGACCCGTTGCCGGACCATAGAGACCAAGAAGGGCTTCACAAGCCGACCGGGTCGAGGCCTTGAGCCCCTTGGCCGCGTCCATCAGCCGGGGCCGGTCTTTGAGTGCCAGTGCGGCGAGCACCGCTTCCTCGACTTGGGCAAGCCCGGGGTCCGCCTGCATCAGAGCAAGAAAAATTCCGCGATCGGTGAGATCCAGATGCACCTCTTGCAATCCAGCGGCATCGAGACAGGCCAGGGCCAACTCTTGAATCTCCAAATCCGCCTCCAGGCCCGCGTGGCCATACAGCTCGCAGCCCAGTTGGAGTGGCTCTCGAGACGAGAGGAGCCCCGCGGCCTGGGCGTGCACCACCGAGGCGGCGTAGGAGAGCCGCACCACGCCATCGCGACGGAGTTGATGGGCATCGATTCGGGCCACCTGAGGCGTCATGTCCGCTCGGATTCCAAGCAGGCGTCCCGTGACGGGGTCGGACATCTTGAAGCTTCGGCGATCCAAGTCCTCGGCGCCCGTGACTCGAAGTGACTCTGCGTACTCGACAAGCGGCGGAATGACCTGGTCGTATCCATAGCCACTGAATAGGTCGAGCAGACGCCTGCGCAGCCGCTCGAGGCGAGCAGCCTCTGCGGGGAGGACATCCGAGAATTGATCGGGGAGGTGCCAAGCGTTCATGAGCCCGATTATCCCTGAGCACGCCCAAGCCCGCTCAGGTAGGTGTCGGTAAAGAACTAGCGCTTGCTGTTGGGTGCCCGGAAGTAGCGGAAGAACTCCGACTGCGGGTCGGCCACAATGACATCGCTGGGCTTATTGAATGTCTCGCGATAGGCCTGCAGACTGCGATAGAAGCTTGCAAACTCGGGGTTTTGACCAAAGGCTGAGGCATACGAGGCGGCAGCCTTTGCATCGGCATCGCCCTTGATCACCTGAGCTCGGCGATAGGCTTGGGCAAGGATGCCCTCTCGCTGACGGTCGGCATTGGCGCGAATCTTCTCTGCCTCAGCGCCGCCCTGCGATCGACGCTCACTGGCGATCGCCTTGCGCTCAGACTCCATGCGACGAAATACCGAATCACGAATTTCCTCGGCGAAGTCGACCCGACGCAGTCGAACATCCACAATCTGCACGCCGATCTGCTTGGCATCCTCAGAGATACGAGCCAGGATTCCCTCCATGACCTTCTCGCGCTCGCCAGAAATCACCTCGTTGACGGTTCGCATGGCAATTTCGTTGTTAAGGCCATCGCGAAGGGCCCGCGCAATGCGGTCTTCGGCGCTCGAGATCCGGCCGGCCACACTGGTGTAAAAGGTCTTTGGATCGGCAATGCGCCACTTCACATAGGTATCGACCACCACGTTCTTCTTTTCGCTGGTGATGAAGCGATCGGCATCGGGTGAATCGATGGTGAGGGTGCGCTTCTCTAAGAACACCACGTTCTGGAAGGGCGGGGGCAACTTAAAGTGCAGGCCGGGGTCGGAAATAACCCGCTTGATCTCACCCAAAGCAAACACCAGGGCGTACTGCCGCTGATCGACGACGAAAATACAAGCGTTCACCACAAAGCCCAGGGCAAGAACAACCGAGGCAATGCCAAACAAGCGATTCATTATCGTGCCTCCCTCAGACGGTCACGTAGGCTAGGGGCGGCAGGCGTTCGGGCGGGTTCTGGCGCCGTGGCCGGCACAGAGGGGTTCACCGGTGCGGCGGTGTTGCCTGAACCCGAGGCTGAGGCAGCGGCGGAAGCCGCGCTCTGCCGAGCTGCATCGGATGTCTGCTGGAGCAGTTTGTCGAGGGGCAGATACAACAGATTGCTGTTGGACTTTGAATCCACCATGACCTTGCTCACATTGGTGAAGACCTCTTGCATGGTTTCGAGGTACATCCTTTCGCGGGTCACGCCTGGGGCCTTGTTGTACTCGGCCACCACGCGACGGAAGCGCTCCGAGTCACCCTGGGCCTGGGCAACGATTCGCTCCCGATAACCCTCTGCCTCCTCAACCAATCGCTCGGCCGAGCCGCGCGCCCTGGGGATGACATCATTGGCGTAGGCTTGGCCCTCGTTCTTGAGTCGCTCCGCATCTTGCGCCGCCTTGATGGCATCGCTGAAGGCCGCCTGAACCTCTTCAGGCGGTTGAACGTTTTGAATCGTGACATTCACGATGGTGATCCCGGACTCATAACGATCGGCGATTCGCTGCGTAATGTTCAGCGCCTCTCGACCAATGGCCTCTTTGTTCTCATAGAGCACGGCATCACTCAGGCTGCGGCCCACCACCTCGCGCATGGCCGTCTCGGCCGCCTGCTGAACGATGTCGTCGGGTCGCACGTTGTTGAATAGATAGGCCTCGGGCTGTCCAACCCGATACTGCACCGCGAACTGGATGTCGATCATGTTCTCGTCTTTGGTGAGCATGAGCGAATCGCGACTCTGTCCGGCCCGCTCACCACGGTAGCCCACTGTCGCCTGGCGAAGCTGGGCCACATTCACGAGTTCGTGGGCCTCGATCGGATACGGTGCGCGCCATTTGAAGCCGGCTCCAGTGCTGTATGCGTATTGACCAAAACGCAAGACCAGACTGGTCTGGCCTTCCTGAACAATGTAGAAGCCACTGGCGAGCCAGATGAGGAGAAAGCCGCCCAGGACCATGCCCACCAGACCGCCAGAGAACTGAATGGGTGGAAGGCCCGTGCCGCCGCCTGATCCGCCCCCGTTGCCGCGACCGCCATTGTTTCCGCCCCAAGGATTGCGCGGTCCACCTCCGCCACCACCCTTGCGACCGCCGAAGAGTCCGCTGAGGCGTCGATTGAAATCTCGCCAGACCTCGTCGAGATCGGGAGGCTGGTTCCCACCACCACTGGGGCGTCGGTTGTCGTTGTTGTTCGAAGGCTCCTGGCCGCCCTGAGATTCGGGCCGCGACTCATTACTGCCTTCGCCTTTGGAATCGCTCGAATCGGATCCCTTGCCCCAACGGGGGTCTCCCAGAGAAAAAATCTCTGTCAGGCGATCGAATCGGAAACCGCGGAGGCCGTGCCCCAATCGTTGAATAATCTGCATAGTCTGCTTAATCGATGAAAGTGGCTTCTGCGCTGACGTTCAATGCCTGATCTGATTCCGGCCAACCGTGTGAGACCACGCCCTGCCGAACTCCCGCAAGGCCTATTCCTCGCGCAGCACTCAACCACACGCGGCAGATCCTACCATGCGGGTCTCGCTCGACCCGTGGGGGCATTCCCGCCAGATCAATCTTATTGAAGACCTCAATGCGCGGGACCTCGGCCGCCCCAACCTCCTGAAGGACATCCTCAACAGCAGCCATCCGAGCGGACCGATCAGGATCCGAAGCATCCACAACGTGCAAGAGCAAATCGGCGTCGGCCGCCTCTTGGAGCGTGGATTGGAAGGCCTCGACAAGTGTATGGGGCAAGGCCTTGATGAACCCCACTGTGTCCGAAAGCACCATGAAACGATCAGGGGGTTCCAGAAATACGCGTCGACTGGTGGTGTCGAGGGTGGCAAAGAGTTGATTGGCCGCAAATACACCGGCATGGGTGAGCGCATTGAAAAGGGTGGACTTCCCCGCATTGGTGTAGCCCACCAGAGAAACGTTCAGCGTGCCGGCCTTCTCGCGGGCTCGACGCCGATTGATTCGTTGCTTCTCCAACGTGGCCAGGCGCGCCTTGAGTTGGCGCACCCGTTGGCCGACAAGTCGGCGGTCGGTCTCGAGCTGCGTCTCACCCGGCCCGCGCAGTCCAATTCCGCCCTTCTGCCGTTCGAGGTGTGTCCATCCTCGAACGAGCCGCGCAGAGAGGTAATCGAGTTGGGCGAGTTCCACCTGAAGCTTCCCCTCGTGGCTGCGGGCCCGAAGGGCAAAAATATCGAGTATCAGGGCCACACGGTCGATGACCCGCTGACCGATCAGACGCGAAAGATTGCGCTGCTGGGCTGCGCTGAGCTCATGGTCGAAGACAACCAACTCGATGCCCATTGAGAGACAGGCAAGCCGAATCTCATCGGCCTTTCCCGCGCCCACAAACAGGGCGGGGTCGGGGCGGTCGCGACGGCCCGAAACGCAATGAAGAACCTCGGCACCGGCCGATTGGGCAAGCGACGCAATCTCCTCGAAATCGGGCGGGCCTGCTCTGCCGATCTCGAGGGCAACAATGAGAGTGCGGGGGGCACGAGAGAACTCGGAGGACGCGGCTTGCGCGGACGCCGAGAAACTGGCGAGGTCGCTCAGCTCTCAACCTCGGGGGTGAAGTTCACCGCGCGCGAAGGAACGATGGTGGAGATGGCATGTTTGTAGACCATCTGAGTGACCGTGTTCTTGAGCAGCACCACGTATTGATCAAAGGATTCGATGTGGCCCTGAAGCTTGATCCCATTGACGAGGTAAACCGACACCGAGACATGCTCTTTGCGCAAGGCATTGAGAAATGGGTCTTGAAGTGCCTGACCTACGTTCTTAGACATCACCATGCTCCGATTTAGTTATGGGTTATGTGACGGGAAACGACGACATGATTGAGACCAAACTATAGCCCAATGATTCCCCGGAATCCCCGGACGATGGCCTTGAATCAGTCCGACACCGCGTAGGGATTTGTCGTCTTCTTCCACTCAATTCTCAGGGGCGTTCCCTCCAAATCGAACCGCTGCCGAATCTGCGATTCAAGGTAGCGCTTATAGACATCGGTCACCGCATCCAGAGAGTTTCCATGCACCACCACAATGGGCGGATTCTGTCCCCCCTGGTGGGCATAACGTAGTTTTGGACGAATGGATCCGCGCCGCGGGGGTTGTTGGCGCTCGACCGCCTCTCGCAAGGCCCGAGTGAGTTTGGGCGTTGAGAGCTTGCGCGTTGCTGCTGCATACGAGTCGAGAACCGACCGCATCAAGGCATCGACACCATGTCCACGCTGGGCCGACAAATAATGAAAGCGGGCCCAGGCGATAAATGGCAGTTTGCGGGTGACCTGGCGTTTGACTTCATCGCGCACCACAGAGTCCAGTCCGTCCCACTTGTTGACGCCCACGACAAGCGCGCGTCCTGACTCGGCCACAAAGCCTGCAATGTGGGCATCTTGATCAGAAATATCTTGTTGGGCATCGAGCAGAAGAATCACCACGTGGGCGGCCTCCACCGCCTGCAGTGTCTTGATCACCGAGAACTTCTCGACCGCCTCAAAGACTTTCCCCTTGCGACGCAGTCCCGCCGTGTCCACCAATCGGTATCGATGGCCATCGCGCTCAAAACCAATCTCAATCGCATCGCGCGTGGTGCCCGGCATATCAAATGCAATCACCCGTTCTTCACCCAGCAGGGTGTTGACCAGGGTCGACTTCCCCACATTGGGTCGCCCCACAATCGCCACGCGAAGTCCCTTGGCAGGCAGTCGTCGGCCGGGTATCGACTCATCGACCCACAT
>JBJOGU010000061.1:0-3273 GCA_046048075.1 Pseudomonadota bacterium | reverse complement strand
GTTCTTCACCCAGCAGGGTGTTGACCAGGGTCGACTTCCCCACATTGGGTCGCCCCACAATCGCCACGCGAAGTCCCTTGGCAGGCAGTCGTCGGCCGGGTATCGACTCATCGACCCACATCTCCTCCTCTTCTTCGGAGTCCTCGTCTTCATCCTTGCCCGCTGGAAGACGCGCAAATACCTGGTCCATCAATGAATGAACCCCGTCGCCGTGGGCAGCAGAGAGTGCGAAGGGTTCGCCCAGGCCCAACTCATAGAACTCGCCAGTGCGGCCCTCGGCCGTCAGTCCCTCGAGTTTATTGACCGCCAACACAACCGGCCGGCCAGATCGCCTCAGTTGCTCGGCAATCTGAAGGTCTTGTGGCGCAACGCCGGAGCGGCCGTCCACAAGAAAGACCACTGCGTCGGATTCGGCCACCGCCTGCAGGCTCTGCCGCGCCATCTGATGAAAAATTCCATCTTTAGCAATCGGCTCGAGGCCACCCGTGTCAATCACCCAATAGGGACCCGGGCCCACGCGGCCCTCGCCATAGTGGCGGTCTCGGGTAAGGCCAGGGTAGTCCGCCACCAGCGCATCGCGCGATCGTGTCAGGCGATTGAACAAGGTGGACTTGCCCACGTTGGGGCGGCCCACCAGGGCAATCACCGGCTTGGCAGACATCGAACCGCTTTAGGGGCGAAGCAGGTAGAGTCGGCCCGACTCCGTCTGCACCACCAGACCCTGCTTGGTCACCCGCATGGGGCCAGAGGGCTTGGCGTCCAATCTCGTCCGAGCAATGAACTGGCCGCTCTCGCGAGACAAGCCATGCAGATAGCCCTCGCCATCGGCCACCCAAATGGCGCGATCAAAACTCACGGGGGCAGTCAACCGACGAAGGAAGAGCCCTTCTTGGGTCCACAAGGATTCGCCTTGCGAGCGCTCGAAGGCGGTGATGCGATCGCTGCTGTCGACACCCACGACCAGTCGCTGATCGATCGCCAGCGGAAGGGCCCCCGCAAAACGCTTCTGCCAGATGGGCCGGCCGTTCTCGGCCGCATGGCAGGCCACCTGGGTCTGATAGGCCGACACACAGACGGTGTCGGCAAAAATCGAGGGGGCGCCCAACAAATCCGCAATCCGCTCGACTTCGTTGCTTCCGCGAGGAACTGCCGCCTGCGTCTCCCAGCGAAGCGCGCCATTGGCACCACTCAGCCAGGCGAGACGGCCGCCGGGGAGTCCCACCAGCAAGTCGGCAACGCCCAGGCCCTCGCCCGAGGCCTCTTCGTTGGTGGAAGCCATTCCGCGCATGCCGGACTGCCCATGAAGGACAAGGCTGGGAAGGGTTCGCTGAAAGACCCACCGGCGCTCACCCGAGACCAAAGACCAGGCCACCACTCGGTTGTCGGCAAGTCGCACCACGGCATGGCCGCCCGATAGAACCGGGGACTCGAGTGGCAGTCCACCGAGTGGAACCCGCCAACGAAGTTCGCCCTTGGAGTCAATAAGGGCCAAATCACCCGCCTGGGTCACCACTGCAAAACTGCCCTCGCCCGCACCACCACCCGAGGCAACGCCTGCCTGAATCGGGGCCTTGAGGTCCATGACCCATTTCGGCGCGCCAGTCGAGAGATCGAAAGCACGCACAATCCCTGCTCGCTCGGCAACCACAACCAAGCCATCGGAGACGCCGGGGGAGAACCATCCCTGTCCCGATGAGGCGGGAGATGTCCGCCCAGCGCTGGCCTGCCAGACGACCTTGAGAGACAACTCTGACTTGAAGTCAGTGAGCCTGGCGGGCTTGGGCTTGCTTGGGCCCGAGCATCCGGCCAGAAGAGCGATTCCGAGAAGAGCGACGCCCATCCGCGCGAATCCAGCAGGACCCGATGGGCCGGCCAAACGACACCGAGCAAATGTGAGTCGACTCATTGTTTAGTCCCTGATTTGGATTGAGAAGAGACGGCCGGCGTGTCGGCCAAAGAAGCCTTGAAGGCATCGAGTGTCGACAATTTTCGACCGAGCAGCTCCTCGCTGCGACCGCCCCCCTGGGGACCCGCGGTGGCATATGCCTTCTTCGCAGACTCCCAAGCGGTGCGGGCCTCATCGAACCGGTTGAGTAACAATAAGACATCACCCCGGCGATCGAGCACGGCCGCCTCAAAGGATGCGGGGGGCTTGCCATCGAGCACCTTGAGCGCCGCATCGAGACGATCGAGGTCAATGAGAACGGCGGCATGGCGGAGTCGGGCAATCCATGCAATCGAGGGGTCGGAATGGTTCGAGGCCTTCTCGAGAAAGCCTGCTGCCTTCTCCAAGTCACCGGCCATGACCTGGGCCTTGGCGATGCGCAGTGCCCCAAGGGCCGCCTGGGTGGTTCCCGAAAAATCCTTGATCAGACGATCCCCGTTGGCCATGGCCTCATCGAGCTTCTGCTGCTCAAGCGCCAATTCAAGGCGTCCCAGATAAATGCTGGCTTCCTCCGCTCGGCTCGCGTCCCATAGACGATAGCCCTGGTAGGTGGTCCAGCCACCGACAATCGCAATAAAGAGCGGAAGAATCCATCGGCGGTTCTCGCGCCAGAAGCCCTTGATCGCATCGAACTGCTCTTGCTGCTCTAAATCTTCACGCACTTCACGGCCCTCTTGTTAATTTTGCAACGCCTGCATCCACTTCACTGCCTCTGCCAGGGGCAGCGTGGTCTGAACGGTCGCCCCTTGCTCGCGAATCCGCCCTTGCTCATCGGCCCGCCCTTGCTCGTCGACCCGTCCCTGCTCTGCACTCTCTCCAGGGCGCAGCACCTTCACAGTGACTTGATTCGAGGCGAGTTCCGTCTCGCCCATCAGCACGGCGAACCGGGCACCACTCGCATCGGCACGCTTCATCTGGGACTTCAAACTCCCGCCCCCTGCGTGCATTTGAACAGACAAACCCGCATTGCGAAGTTGTTCAGCACAACCCAAGGCAAGCGAATGGGATCCTTCCACCCAGTGAACCAGATAGACGTCGGGCCCCGCAATGGCGCCAAGCCGCCCGACCGCCTCAATCAGCGCCAGAAGTCGCTCAACTCCCATGGCCATTCCGCAAGCCGGTGCAGGCTTGCCACCCATCTGCTCAATCAGCCCATCGTAGCGTCCCCCACCGCAGACGGTGCCCTGGGCACCGAGTTTGTCCGTCACCCACTCGAACACGGTGAGGTTGTAGTAGTCGAGCCCTCTGACCAAACGCGGATTGAGGCGATAAGGAACGCCCGCAGATTGCAAGGCGGCCAAGACCCGCTCCTGATGCGCAAGCGATTG
>JBJOGU010000060.1:0-4813 GCA_046048075.1 Pseudomonadota bacterium | reverse complement strand
GGGCTGACCGGTGGGCAGAGATTTCTGCGCGTCGCCTTGAGATGACATCGGCTCAGACCCTTCCATGAATTTCAATGCGTTGGTTGCGACGGGTGCGGTCTTGAACCTGACCCGCCAATTGCCCGCAGGCGGCATCGATATCGTCGCCGCGGGTTCTCCGAACCGTCACCACATGGCCAGCCTTCGAGAGAATCTCGGCAAAGGTCTTGATACTGGCCGCAGTCGATCGCTCATAGCCCGAGCCCGGAAATGGATTGAACGGAATGAGGTTGAACTTGCAGGAGACGGCCTCGCGCTGGACCAGATCAATGAGCGACCAGGCCATCTCGGGTGTGTCATTTACACCGCGAAGCATCACGTACTCAAAGGTGATGAAGTCCCGCGGCGCGTGGGCAAGGTAGCGGCGACAGGCCGCCATGAGTTCGGCGAGTGGGTACTTTTGATTAAGCGGCACCAGTTGGGATCGCAATTCATCCGTCGGGGCATGGAGCGAGACGGCCAACGCCACGGGGCAGGCCTCAGAGAGCCGGTCCATCATGGGCACGACACCCGAAGTGGAGACCGTGACACGACGACGCGACAGGCCGTAGGCATGGTCACTGAGCATGAGTTCAAGGGCAGGAAGCAACTGATCGAAATTGAGCAGTGGCTCGCCCATGCCCATGAGCACCACGTTGGTCACTGGAGCAGGCAGAGCGCGATTGGCCATATGCAACTGGCCAATGATCTCGGAGGTGCGAAGGTTCCTAGCAAACCCCTGGCGACCCGTTGAGCAGAACCGGCAGTCCACCGCGCATCCTGCTTGCGAGGAGATGCACAGCGTGCCGCGATCGTCTTCTGGGATGAAGACCGTCTCGATTGCATTGCCCTGACCGGCATCGAGCAGCCACTTGCGTGTGCCATCCGAAGAGAGGTTGTTGCGCAAAACCGGCATGCCTTCGATCACGGCATCGCATGCCAAGCCCGACCGGAAGGACTTGGCCAGGTCGGTCATGGACTCAAAATCAATGGCCTGGCGTTGGTGCAACCACTGCAACAACTGACGGGCCCTGAAGGGCTTTTCCCCGCGCGACACCACCCAGGCCTCGAGGGCCTGAGGGCCGAAATCAAGAAGGTTGACTGGCGCTGCGGTGTCGATGGTGATCCGCCATTAGCCGCGACTGTGAATAGCCAGGCCAGGGAAGAAGAAGGCGATTTCCTGTCGGGCTGTATCGGGGCCATCGGAACCATGGACCGCATTGGCATCAATGCTGTCAGCGAAATCCGCGCGAATCGTGCCGGCCTCGGCCTTCTTGGGATCCGTGGCCCCCATTAGGTCTCGATTGAGACTGATCGCTGAAGGACCCTCGAGGACCTGGACCATGACCGGGCCAGAGACCATAAAATCGACAAGGTCTTTAAAAAAGGGGCGGTCTTTGTGAACCCCGTAAAAGGCCTCGGCCTCCTGCCGGGAGAGGTGCATCATTTGAGCAGCGATGACCCGGAGTCCGGCCTTCTCAAACCGTGAGTAGATCTTGCCAATGACGTTCTTGGCCACTGCGTCGGGCTTGATGATCGAGAGTGTGCGCTCAACTGACATAGAAAACTTTCTTGAAAAAGGTTGAATTTTTGGGCTTTCGCCGCATCTAAAAGAAGTCGGGATAGATGCATGTTTCTCGGGATATCGGGCGTTTTTTCGGGGTCTTGGAAACAACCCCGCCCTCAAACCCTTGATTTGTCATCTAAACCTGTAATTATATGCGTTGAACTTGTCCTTTTAGGAGACCAGACACAATGATTCCTCAGCCATACGACATTCGATCCTCGGGTGGTTTGCAGTCCTCCACCCAGAATCGCGTCCTTCGCAACACCTACTTCCTGCTCGCGGCCACCATGGTGCCCACGGTTTTGGGGGCTTGGGTGGGCATGTCTGTTGGATTCTCGCTCTTTGCCGACAGCCCGTTGATCAGCATGCTGCTCTTCTTGGGCATCGCGTTTGCCTTCTTCTGGGGCATTGAGCGCACCAAGCATTCGGTGACCGGCGTCTACCTGCTTTTGGGCTTCACCTTCTTCATGGGCCTCATGCTCTCGCGACTGGTCGGCTTTGCACTTGGAATGGGCAACGGCGCGCAACTCATCGGTGTGGCTGCGGGCGGAACCGGCATCATCTTCTTCGGCATGGCATCGCTCTCTTCGGTGGTCAAGAAAGACCTCAGCAACATGAGCAAGTTCTTGTTCATTGGGGTGCTCCTGCTCATCGCAGCCTCTATCGCCAACATCTGGCTGCAGATGCCCGCGCTCATGCTGACCATCTCACTGCTCGCCGTGGTGATTTTCTCGGTCTTCCTGCTCGTTGATCTGCAGCGCATCGTCAATGGTGGGGAAACCAACTACATTAGTGCCACGCTCTCGGTCTACCTCAGCCTCTACAACATCTTCAGCAACCTGCTGTTCATCCTGATGTCGCTCTTCGGTGGAAGTAAAGAGTAGGTAACCCCTTCTGAAAGGGGTCCAGCGGTTCTCTAGGATCAGCCCCTGGCACCGGCCTCAAACAAAACGCCCCGATTCCAATCGGGGCGTTTTGTTTTTAACCTCATTGACCTCCCCTGCGCATCAGACCAAGAGGCGATCAAAAACCGCAATGGACTCCACATGGGCGGTCTGAGGAAACATATTGACAATGCCCGCACCGCTCAGTTGCCATTTGCCTTGGTGCACCAGAATCGCAGCATCGCGCGCCAGGGTCGCGGGATTGCAAGAGACCATCACCATCCGAATCGGCCCTTGGCCTGCCTGCGATTGGCTTGCAAGTGCTTCACAGAGTGCCTGCGCCCCCTCTCGGGGCGGATCAATCAAAGCCCTCTGAAAGATGCCCAGCCCAGCAAGTCGGGTCTCGTCCATCTCGAATAGGTTCTCGGTCTTGTATGACACCCGTTCATTCAACGAGAGCTCGCTCGCATTGCGCATGGCCTGCTCCACCAGTGGTGCACTCCCCTCAATCCCCACCACCTCCCGGGCTCGCTGTGCAATGGCCAGGCTGAAATTTCCAAGGCCACAGAAGAAATCAATCACACGATCGCCCGCTTCGATCTCCAGTAACCCAATGGCCCGCCGAACCAAGACCCGATTGATCTGAAAATTCACCTGGGTGAAATCCACGGGTGAGAAGGGCATGCGCAGCCCAAAGTCCGGCAACTCGTAGCTCAATGGCTGGTCGTCTTGGGGCCGCATCGGCGCTGCAGTGGCAGGACCGCCCGGCTGCAACCAGATACATACGCCCTGGGCATCGGCAAAGCGTGCGAGGCGCTGCCGATCCACTTCGGGGAGCGCCTCTAAATGGCGCACCACCCAGACCGTCGCAGAGTTGCCATCGCCCGCAGCGAGTTCAATCTGGGGGATGGCCCGAGCGGCATCTAGTTCCGCAATGCAGTCACGAAGTGCCGGCAATAACTCGGAGGCCTTGCTCTGCAGAACGGGGCAGTGGCGAAGCGGTGTCACATAGGAGCTGGCACGTTCGCGAAAGCCGAGAATGAGACCGCCCTTCTTGTCGACCCACCGAACCGATAAGCGGGCCCGCGATCGATAGCCAAAGGACGGTCCTCGGATGGGTGCGAAGACCTCCCGAGGCCGCAGCTGCCCAATATGCCAGAGCGCATCCTCGAGTACCCGCTGCTTGATCGCCATCTGTGCATCCGAACCGACATGTTGCATGGAACAGCCGCCGCAGACGCCGTAATGGGCACAGGCCGGCTCGACGCGGTCGGACGAACGACGATGCCAGCGAATCGCACGTGACTTGATATAACTTGGACGCTCTCGGGTCACCTCCACATCGACCCGCTCGCCAGCAAGGGCTCCAGCAACGAAGACCACCTTGCCCTCGAAGTGTGCAACCCCCTGCGCCTCGAGATCAACCGACTCGATCTCCAGTGGGCCCATCTCCCGCATGGCCTTGGGGGCCCCAATGGTGCGCCGACCCATATGCGCTAGGCCTCCGTGGACCAGGCCTCAAGAAATTTGGCCCAGTGTGCGCCGCCAAGCGGCAACTGCCTCTGGCCTACCCAGGCACTGAGAGTGGTTCGAACCAATTGAATTTCGTCCGAGTAGGCCTGCGCAGAGAGAGCGCCTCGAACTTTCTGAAAGCGCAAATAAAGCAAGTAAGTGTTGACGACATCGGTCTCGCAATAGGCCCGCACCGAATCACCGCGTCCCTCGAGGTAAGCATTCCACACCTGGGCGCCGTCCTCTCCGAGTTTTCCGGGAAAGCCACAGAGCTGCGCCATCGCATCCAAGGGCGGACTCGCCCCTCGCGAATAGGCCGCCAAGACATCCATCAGATCGAGGTGCCGCGAGTGGTAACGTCCCAGGTAATTGTTGAACTTAAAGTCACGGTCGTTCTCGCCCTGGTCCCAGTATTGGGCCCCCACCACACCGTGGATCATCGCCCGCTGATGAAGCACGGGCGCATCAAAACCACTCCCATTCCAACTCACCAACTGCGGGGTGTAACGGTCGATTGTGGCGAAGAACTGTCGAATGCGTTGGGCCTCGTCGGCATCGGAGGCGGAGTGGCCGTCGCCCAGGCATTTGACCTTGAAGCCTTCGTCATCGCGAAAGGCACAGCCAATCACCCAGATGCGCTGAAGGTGGTGCGGGAGAAAATCGGATTGGCCATTGGCACGACGCGCTGCGAGCAACTCCGCCACGGCCTGGTCATCATCGGCATGAGACGAATATCCCAATCGACGAATGCCCGCCGCATCGGGGATCGTCTCGAGATCAAAAACAAGAATGGGGGTCAACGCGAGGGCAGTACCGTCATGGGATCGATCGG
>JBJOGU010000059.1:0-7507 GCA_046048075.1 Pseudomonadota bacterium | reverse complement strand
TTGTTGGTGGTTTCGGCCGGAACGGCCACTGTGATTGACGGCCTGCGGCTCACTTTGGATTCAAGCGCGAACCGCTGCTTGGAATTTCTCGGGGGCTATATAAGTCCGGGCCTTCTTCAGTTGCAGACTGTTTTGGCCCGCGGCACGGCGGATCTGGGCGCCTTAATGCGAGGTCGTGATCTGCCTCAAAAGGAGCGACGCATGAAAGGCTTCATTGACTGGCCGACGGAGTCGGCCGAGGCCATTGCCGCGGGAGTTGAGATGGCCCAACTTGCACCCTTGGCCTGGATCCCGCGCCCCGATGGAATATTGGTCCACGGAGGGGCCGCGCAAGAGTGGATGGACGCATTTGGTCGCCGGGTGGCCCGACACTGGAACTGCCCAGTTGAGCACTGCCCGGATCTAATTTTTAGAGGACTTCGGCAGGCGCTCGCAGACTCCTTCGATATCGATTGAGCTCCTGCACGCTGGAGAATGGCTGATCGAAAAGAAGGCTGAGGTTGTGGAGGATGCGGTCCACGACCCGGGTCTCCCAGTCTGAGTTGAATTGAATCTGCTCATCGAGCCACCGCTCGAGCCAGCCGGGTTCGGGTAGGCGACTCTGGACGGTGTCATTCGGGAAAAGCGCTTGGTTGACATGAAGGTTGGTTGGATGAAGCGCCTTCGCAGTTCGATTGGCCGAGGCCATCAGCACACCAATCTTTGCAAAGGCACTTCGGGCCGAGTCGCCGACTTGGTCCAGCGCCTTCTTCATGTAGCGAAGATATGCCCCCCCGTGCCGAGCCTCATCCTTGGCAATGGTTTGGTAAATCTCTTTAATGACTGGTTCCGTATGCCAGTCCGCAGCACATCGATACCAGTGATTGAGGCGTATCTCGCCACAAAAATGCAGCATCAGCGTCTCGAGTGCCGGCGCAGGGTCGAACTCAAATCGGACTGCATGCAATTCGGCCTCCGTGGGCAAAAACTTCGGCTTGAATCGTCGCAGGTACTCCATAAGAACCAGGCTGTGTTTCTGCTCTTCGTAGAACCAGACCGACATGAAGGCAGAGAAGTCGCTGTCATGGCGGTTGTCTCGAAGAAACATTTCGGTGGCCGGCAGCGCTGCCCACTCCGTGATGGCATTCATCTTGATGGTCAGCGCCTGCTCGTCAGATAACTTGGCGGCATCAAACCGCTGCCATGGAATGTCCTTCTCTAGGTCCCACCGAACACGCTCAAAGGCGCGAAATAACTCGGGGTAGAGCATGTGCTGGGAATCGATGTGTTTCACGCACACATTCTATAAAGGAATCAAGACGTTTCGATGACATGCCCTGCCTTGGCGATGCGTCTCTTTATTCCACGGATTGCCCAAGACAAAACTGGATAGCCAGCCATTAACTCGCTGGCGTCCCAATGGTCTATGTGTCGGGCAATAAGACCAGATTTTCTGCCCACTGAAAGCCAGCTCGTGCCAGGAATTCGAATAAACCCGCCGGCCTCCTTGGTTCGAAATTCAAACTGCCAGGCCACGGCCCACTCCTCCGTATCGGCGTCCTCCGGTTGCGCCACTGTCGCGAATTTCAGCTCGGTAAACCTCGGTTCCACGAGATGGAGAAACATGCTTC
Source organism: Pseudomonadota bacterium (assembly GCA_046048075.1). Lineage (GTDB taxonomy): Bacteria > Pseudomonadota > Gammaproteobacteria > Burkholderiales > Burkholderiaceae_A > Hahnella. Next base: position 5,897 of record JBJOGU010000059.1, on the reverse strand, counting down.
GGTAGACCTCTTCAATGGCCTGATGGCCCCTCACCGTTTGAAAGGGGTCTGTGAAATCGGCATCTGATTCGTAGAGAGCCACAAAGTCGCTTAAGGTGGCCAAGGACAAGCTCTGCGCCTGGCGAAAGAATCGTTCTTGGAAGGGGGTCAATGGGTAAACGGTCATTTGGGCTGGGGCAATGATCGACGAGCCATCGCAAAAAAAAGTCGGTGGGGCAGGATTCGAAGCAACTTCATGAACCAAGTGAATCGTCTGGGGTAGTGGATCTCGAATTTTCCCCTCGCGAGCCCCCGCAGGGTCTCTTGGGCGGCTTCCTCTATCGAGATCAGCGCTGGCATTTTGAAATCGTTGCCATCGGTGAGTCGGGTCTTCACAAAGCCTGGGCAGACCAACGAGACATCGATGCCCTTGGGCTTGAGTTCGACAAAGCAGGTTTCGGCCATGGCATTGAGCCCCGCCTTGCTGGCACTGTAGGACAGCGCCAAGGGGAGTCCTCTGTACCCGGCCACACTCGAAAACCAGCAGACGTGAAACCGATGCTTCGGGGCACCGACCGCCCTAGCGGGCGCCAGGGACAGCCAATGGTTGAGCAGTGCACGAAGCCCCTCGTAGCAGGCCAAAAGATTGGTCTCCAAGACTTGGCGCGCATCCTCCACTCGGAATTCGGCAATTGGCTGGGGCTTGTAGTCACCCGCTACCCAGAAGACCAGATCGGGTAGCCAGCCATCGGCCGCCAGCGCATCCATCACCCGCTGGGCCGCTCCCTGCTCTGTGATGTCCATGACCTCTCGCCGAACGCGATCGGAGGGGAACGCCTCAACGAGCGACTGCGCGTTTCGGCCGGAAACGATGAGTCTTGCACCTTGAATCAAGGCGGAATCAGCCAGCGCCTTGCCAATCCCTGTCGAGCCACCCACCACCCAGACGGTGCGGCCACTCAGGCTGAGAATGGGTTGATTCAGCGGCATGGAGACTCTACTTTCATTGGGTTGTGGATCTCCCGCAATAAGAGACCCTAGGGCCGCTGAAACGAGAGTGTGACCTCGCCGAGCCGAATGCCAAACTTGCTAAAGGTGGCGCGGTTGAGCATCACCTTCTCATCAATCAGCACCATCCAGTCGTCAAAAGCCATGTTGATGACGGTTCCCTTTACGGGCACCGCCAGGGTGTAGCGCCAGTGCAGGGCGTTGCCGGCAATCTCGCCGGTGGCCTCGCCCACCACGTCATCGGCCGTGCCCTTCCACCGGTTGGGACCGAGTCTTTCCAGCCGCCAGATGCGTTTCTGCTTCTCGCCATCCGACCATTCAAAGGTCTCGTCGAGCACGCCGGTGTTGCCCTCGAAGCGGCCATCGATTCGCACAACAAACCGGCGGGTCACCTCACCGGAGCGATCCGTGACCATGCCCCAGCCGGTGGTTTGGCCTTGAAAATAGCGGGCGAGATCGAGTGAAGGTTTCTCTTGGGCATAGCGCTCCACAGAGGGCCCCGCGCAGCCCTGCAGGCCGAGAAGTGCCCAGGCCCCTAGTAAAAGGGCGAATCGTTTGATGTTCATTGCGTGTTCTCCAGTCGTCGGAAGAGGATAAGGGCCATGAGCTTGAGCCCACATGGAATGGCCGCGTAAGCCAGGGGCAATGCACTGGTGTCTGGCATGCCGGGGGTGTAGCCCATGCCCGACAGCAGCGGCAAAACCAGGCCTGCCGCCACAGCCAATGCAAGCTTCTGAATCAGCGTCCAGAGCCCCATGATGAGAGACTCGTGCCGACCCCGCTGGCCCGAGCGGTTGATGGCCGCAGCCAAGAGCAAAGCAGGGCATGTGAGTTCTGCACCGAGTGCAAATCCAGTCACGACGCAAATGAGCGCGAAGGGCCAAAGGTCGCCCGCACCGAGTTGTGTCGCCCAAATAAAACCCGCAATCGAAATGAGTACAGAAATCTGCCAGACCATCGAAGCAGCGAGTCGACGCAGCAAGGACTGCCAGAGAGGCATAGATATGGCGGCGGCCAGGAAGTAGCCGATTAGAAGCAGGCCAGAGGCCTGACGACTGAGTTGGAGTTGATCGGCCACGAAAAACAAAAACAAGGTTCCTGGAATGGCATTGGCCAGGGCATTGAGGCCCATCACACCAAGAAGTCCGCGCCCCGACGAATCGAGGAGACGCAGCCCCCGCCAAACCGGAACCCCCACAACTGACTGGCTTTGCGTGTCATGCGCCGCCATCTGACCTGGCAATCCCCGCAGCACCCAGATAGCGACTCCGGTTGTGAAAACGATCCACGCCAGCAGTGCACCGTAGCTCTCTTGGCTGGCCAAGCCCGCCGCAACCATCACTCCCAAGAGAGTGAAGGCCTCGCGATTGGTGACCAACTGCGCCTGTGCGGGGGGGTGAGCTGTCCAACTCACCAACCAGGCCTGATGTGCGAGCCCCGCCGCACTATTGGAGAGTGAGACCAGAAGCGCGCATAGACTCATGTAGGCAATGAGAAGACCAGGGCCAAGCCCCTCGGGGGGATTGAGCAAGAGGACCATGCCAATCAAGAGCAAGACCAGGCTGGGCACCATCCATCGCTCGAATCGTGCACCCGTTGTTCGGTCAATCCAGCGGCCGATGACCGGATCGGTGATGCCATCGATGAGTCGAGTGCCCATCAGGCAAAAGCCCACCCATGCCAAGGGAAGCCCCACTGAACCGGCATAGAGGTGGGGCGTGACCATATAAAGGGGCAAGGCGGTCGATGCCAACACAAGGCCAGGCAGGCCGTAGCGAACTGCATGCCCGCTCCCCACCTCGATGGAGTCGGTACTGGCCGCATGGGCCACTCAGTTAAGGCCCAGAAGGGCCCGGCGAAGAGCGGGCTCGCTCGTTTTGGGGTCTAGCCAGATGCGGAAAAACGCTTCAGCGAATTGCGGATCAGCGACCTCGTTCACAAGAAACCCGTTGAGATAAAAACTGGCACCTCGGTTGGGCCAGAAAACACCGGTGATTCGATCGCCCGCATTGACCGAACGAAAGCTTTTGAAGAGGTGCGCGCGCCATTGCTCCCGGGAAGACTCTGATACCAGCCCGAGGCCTTCCATCTCTTTGATCGAACGCTCGGCCAGCTGCTCGAGCGAGATCGATCTTGCGTACTGGATGTGCAGGGCGAAAGGCTGACTGAAGACCCAACTGGGAGGAGCCGACCTCAACTCCCCCGTGGCGTTGGCAGCGGCAAAAAGGCTGGCTTCGTAGATGCGTAGGCCAAGGAAGCGAAGAGTGCCATGACCGACGGGAGAGAGCGCTGTTGGTCCGCGGGCGGTTTCAATTTGATGGGGCCGGTCACCGGAGAACGAGACAGAGCAGAGGGCCGCTGGGCTTCCCGCCACAAGGAGTGCGCCGAGGGCGGCGATGTGAATCCGTCTAATTAGGCCGCTGTAGGCAGACCTGAACCACCTCCAGGTCGCCCGAGAAGAAACCAGCCTCGCAGTAAGCGAGATAGAAGCGCCACATCGCAAGGAATCGATCGTCATAGCCGAGTGCGCGAATCTCTTGTTCATGTTGATTGAATGTCTCCAGCCAGTCATGAAGCGTCTTTCCGTAATGGTGCCCGAAATAAAACTCGTCTTGAATGACCAACCCGGCGGCATGAGAGGCTTCTCGAATGGCCTTGGTGGAGAGGAGCATGCCGCCCGGGAAGATGTACTTTTGAATGAAGTCATGGCCGCTTCGATAGCGATCGAATAAATCATCTCGAATAAGAATGGCCTGAATCACCGCGCGTTTGCCGGGCTTCAGGCAGCGCTGAAGGGTCTCAAAATAAGTCGGCCAATAGGACTCTCCTACCGCCTCAATCATCTCGATCGAGATGATTCCATCGAACTGCCCCTGGCAGACACGGTAGTCTTGAAGACGAATCTCGGCGCGGCCGGTGAGTCCCGCCTCGTTGAGCGCATTGATGGCCCAGGCCTGCTGCTCGGTGGAGAGGGTGATCCCAAGATGGGCCCCGGGCATCTGGGAGAGCCTCCGTTGGGCCAGGGCGCCCCACCCACAACCGATTTCCAGTGTCTGGCTGCTCTCATCGAGTGGGCCGAGCATCTCGAGTGCCCGGTCCATCTTTCGATACTGGGCGGCCTCCAAGTCGCTGCTCGTTTGACCAGTTAACTCGGCATCCGTGTACAGCGCACTGGAGTAGGTCATGGTGGCGTCGAGCCAGATTCTATAAAAGTCATTGCCCAAGTCGTAGTGGGCCTCGATGTTGCGTTTTGCTTGTCGAATGGTATTTCTTCGGAATAGGTGGGCGAGTCGATCCAGAACCAGCAACCATCGATTTCCAAGGATGGCCTTCTCAATGACCTGGCGATTGGCGGCGAGGGTCTTCAGCAGACAGGCCAGATCCGGCGAGGACCAGAGGCCTTCCATGAAGGCCTCTCCAAAGCCAATGTCGCCGCGCTTGATTGCACGCTCGAAGACCGACCAATCATGGATGCGCAGACATGCGGCGCCTAGCCCTGCTCGCTTTTCGCCTTGAAAGAAGAACTCGCCTTCGGGGCCGACCAGACGGAGTTGCCCGACCTGGAGTCGCTCGAGCATGCCCAGCACGAGACGGGCAGTTAGAGGGCGCTTTAAACCGTTGAGGGTCGCCGGGGGAAGAGTGGTACGCGTTTGATCCATAAAAGTAGGGCCTGCCAGTGAATGAGAGCAATGACGGAGATGCTGCTAAGGGGGTGGGCAAGCCAAGCAAGGCTTGCAGAGGCATGCGTGAGGGGTTTCGTACGCCCACTGATGCTGGTGATCAGTGCCGCCCCATGCCCCTCAATGACCTCAATTCTTGCCAACGAGGCCCCCTTAGGGTCTTGTTCATGGTGGAAGCGAAACTGGTAATGCCCACGCTCAGGGAAGAAGGGAGAGACGTAAAACCGCTTCTCCTGTCCGATGGTTTGACCATCTCGATATCCGGGTCGGCAATCGAGAACGTAGGCGTGCCGATCACCAAAGGTGTTGTTGACCTCGGCCAGAATGGCAACAACGTCTCCCGCCTTGTTCTCGCAGAACCAGAAACTCACTGGCTTGAATACATAGCCCAGCATTCGAGGCAGGCAACTCAACCAAATTTCCCCATCCGCCTCGGTGATTCCCGCGTTTAAGAGTTGTGCCTCTGCCCACTCCAGCAGGGGGCGTCCATCGCCGTGGTCTTGTCGGTGGACTGTAAGTAGCGCCCATCGATCGATTGCCCAGCCGAATCCTTGAGTGAGCCCCCTCGCAGCGAGGCTCCGTAGAGGGAGTTGGACTGTTGTGACCCGGGCTCGAAACTGGTGAAATCGTGGGGACCTGCGCGTATGGATAACCAGTCCACGCATGAGCCTTGGGCAGTGGGACCCACTCAACCGGGGTGTCTCATGCGGCAAGTCGATCGGCTTTCCCCGAAGCAACTTGCTCTCGACGCAGTTGCTGCAGCAGACCTTCAGCCGCTTGGCGCCCGCTTCGGAAGCCATCCTCGTGGAAGCCGTAGCCCAGCCACGCACCCGCGAACCAGACCTGGCCTTGTCCTTGGCGCTTGATAATCTCTTGCCGGGCCGCCATGGCTGCAGAATCAAAGATCGGGTGGTCGTACTCCATTTTTGAAATGGTCTTGCCTGGAAGCGGGGGTGAGTCGGGGTTGAGACTCACCAGCACAGGAACATCGAAGGGAAGACTCTGGAGCTGATTCATCCAGTAGGTGACCGAGACGGTAGAGGAGCCCGGGGTTGCGCGGTAATTCCATGCGGCCCAGGCATTCTTGCGCTTGGGCATAAGGGCTTGATCGGTGTGAAGGTAAGCAGTGTTCGATTGATAACGAAATTGTGAGAGGAACTCTGCCGCTGGCAGGCCACTGAATCCCAGTACCTTGGCGGACTGGTCGGTGTGACCGGCCAAAATCGCGCC
>JBJOGU010000058.1:0-21068 GCA_046048075.1 Pseudomonadota bacterium | reverse complement strand
TGAAATCCATTCATCACCGACATGACAATAATCAAGGCGGCCACACCGAGCGCAATGCCAATCGTTGCCATTGCGGAGATGAAACTCACAAAGCCGCGGCCACGACCCGCCCGGGTATACCGAAGGCCCACTTGGAGTTCAAATCGCATGGCGGGAGTGTGCCACAGTGTTTGCGATACTTAGCCCATGAACCGCGCCCGAACCGCTTCGTCATGGATAACCGGCGAAGGCCGACTGGTGATCCTTCGGGACGCCCTTCTATCGGCTGCCGAGGCCGAGACACTGGGTTGTCGACTCAAAGAATCCGATGCCACGGACCCCTCTCTGCCCGCAGCCGAATCGGACATGCTTCTTCGCCTCACCCAGGCACCAGTCAATTACTGGAAGACGGCCCCCGACTGCGCCCCCATGGTCGAGCTGGCTTGGATTGAGGAATCCATCTCGAGCCAAGTTCCAGATTTTTTTGCATTCAACGAGGGGGGGCACCTTCCTTGGGGCGCCATTTCCGCCCTGGGTGATGGACTGATACCGAAGGATGGAGAGTCTTGGGCACCGCTCCAGTTGGCGAAACTTCAGATGAGCCCCCAACAGGTGGGACTCTCATTCGCCGCCGACTACCTTGAAATCGGTCCAAGCTACCTCAATGCCATTGAAGAGACAATTCACGCGCAGGGCGTCCGAATCGAACGGGCCCGCTCGGGGCGCTATTACTTGGTTGCCAATCGGCGTATGGACCTTGCGGCCGCCCACCCACGCTGCCTCATGAATGCGCACCTGCCGGATTACCCCGTAGTGGGGAGCGATGCAGCCTGGTGGAGACGTCTGAGCAACGACATTCAAATGACCTGGGACCAAGTCACACCGGAGAATGGCGATCCTCTTGCCGGCGGCGCCACCATGGTCTGGGCGTGGGGGTGGGGTGCGCTAAAGACTGGAGGGCGCGCTCCCCTTGCAATCAATCCGACGAGCGCGACAGGCCAGTTGGAGGAAGCCCCCCTAGAGCCCTGGATTCCCGGACTCCAAGCGCTTCTCGGTTCGATTGGACTCTCACCCAGGATTAAAACAAGGGCCATTGCCCTGGAGCCCTCGTTGCATCCAATCGATGCCTGGTCGGCGGAGTGGCGCGACACGCTCGCTGATCTAGCGAAGGGCGAAATCGACACCCTTCTGCTGGTCGATGCTTGGGATTCTCTGGTGGTCACTCCCACTCGGTCGACTCACCTGCGCGATCGATTAAGGAGACTCCTCGGGAAACGATTGCCCGGGCTGTCTGCCTGGCCATCGCATCTTGTGATGCCCGGCAACACAAGGCTTCAAGATGCATAAACCCAGGGCATTTGTCGATCGCCAACCCATACCGTATGCGCTCGAGCAATTGATGCGAGACGGCTACCCCGCCCCGCTTGCGCGGTGTCTTGCAGCGCGAGGCGTCACTGACGCACAAGAACTCGACGAAGCGCTCACGCGCCTGCTTCCGCCGAGCAGCCTGACCCACGCAAATGAGGCAGCCAACCATGTGGCAGATGCCATTCTCAACGGCGACTCGTTTCTGATCATTGGCGACTACGATGCCGACGGCGCCACCGCTACAGCGGTGATGGTCAGGGGCCTGCGCAAGCTCGGTGGACGGGTCGACTTTCTTGTGCCCGACCGATTTCGTTTTGGCTATGGCCTCAGCCCCGCGCTGGTCGAGCATGCCGATTCGGTCTTCACCAGTCCGAGACCCACCTGGATCATCACCGTTGACAACGGGATATCGAGCATTGAGGGAGTGGCTGCAGCAAAGAGAGTCGGCTACAAGGTACTGGTCACTGACCACCATCTTCCAGGCCAACAACTCCCAGACAGTCTGATCATCAACCCCCAACTTCCCGGCTGTACATTTCTCAGCAAATCACTCGCCGGGGTCGGCGTGGCTTTCTATCTCATCATGGCTATCCGGGCTGTCCTCACCCAACGCAACAGCGAGCGGGAATCGAATGAGCCGCCCATATTCCCCGGCGATCCCCCTCGTCTCGATGACTTGCTTCCTCTCGTGGCCTTGGGCACGGTCGCCGATCTGGTTCCGCTCGATGCGAACAACCGCCGACTGGTGGCCAGCGGCCTGCAAAGAATTCGCAAAGGCATGATGCCTGTGGGCATTCGCTCCCTCTTCGAACAATCCGGCCGTGACTGGCGCTCGGCGCAGGCCTCCGACCTGGGTTTCTCCATCGGACCGCGTCTCAATGCGGCGGGTCGGCTGGCCGACATGTCGATTGGAATTCGCTGTCTACTGAGTGACGACCCCGAGGAGGCGGCAGCCCTCGCGCAGAGCTTGGAGGCTCTGAATCGCGAGCGTCGAAACATCGAAGAGGACACCCGCGAGAAGGCCATTCGACAGATCGACGAGCGCACCGACCTCCAAGAGCAGTCGGCCATCATTCTCTACGACGAAGACTGGCACCAAGGCGTTGTCGGCCTGATTGCCAGCAAGATCAAGGACCGCCTTCACCGGCCTGCCCTGGTCTTCGCGCGAGATGAACAATCTGGGCTCTTAAAGGGGTCGGGTCGCTCCATTCCAGGAATCCACCTGCGAGACGTCCTCGAACGTGTTGACACCATGCACCCCGGCCTGATTCGCACCTTCGGCGGCCATGCCATGGCAGCGGGACTGAGCCTCGCCCCAGATCACCTCAAAGACTTTGAAGAAGCATTCCTCCAGGCACTTGGCGAGTTCGCCGACCCGTCCCTGTTCGACCAGACACTGCCAACCGACGGAACACTCAGGGCCGAGGAGCACACTCTGGAACTTGCTCGTGCAATCTCGAGAATCGTCTGGGGCCAGGGGTTCCCATCGCCCCTATTCCACGGCCACTTTCGTGTCGCGCAGAAGCGCTTGCTCAAGGAAAAACACCTGCGGCTTGACCTGGTTCCCGTCGACGCGCCAGCCCACCGATTCGAGGCCATCTGGTTCAATGCCCCCATCGACCCACCGAGCGAGGTGGCCTTGGCCTACGAACTGGGAATCAACGACTGGCAAGGCGTTGAGAGGCTTCAGCTTCTGGTTCGAGAGGCACACTGCCCAAACCAGTAAAATGAGGCGATGGAACCAGAACGCATCAACCAAATAGACCTAACCATCAACGACCTCCAGGCGCGAACCAGCGATCTTCGGAGGTATCTTTGACTTCGATGCAAAGACCAAACGCCTCATTGAAGTCGAGCAGTTAAGCGAAGATCCCAAGCTCTGGGATGACCCCAAGCGCGCGCAAGAGGTTGGACGTGAGAGGAAGCTTCTAGAGGATGTTGTCATTCGGCTCCGAGATTTGGGCCGAGAGATTGAGGCGGCGCGAGAACTCTTTGATATGGCTCGTGACGAGCAAGACGAAGAAACCATACTCTCTGTCGAGTCCGATGCCGCGTCGCTGGCCGAGCGGGTTGGCACCATGGAGTTTCGTCGGATGTTCTCCAACCCTTCCGACCCGTCGAACTGCTTTCTCGATATTCAGGCTGGCGCGGGCGGAACCGAGGCCTGCGACTGGGCCTCTATGCTCCTGCGGCAGTACCTGCGTTACTGTGAGCGAAAGGGCCTGAAGGCCGAGCTCCTTGAGGTCTCCGACGGTGACGTCGCTGGCATCAAGTCGGCCTCCATCAAGATTTCAGGGGACTACGCCTTCGGATTCCTGCGAACCGAGACGGGTGTGCACCGACTGGTTCGAAAATCCCCCTTCGACTCAAGCGGCGGGCGACACACCTCATTCGCATCCATCTTTGTCTATCCGGAAGTGGACGACTCGATTGAGATCGAAGTCAACCCCGCAGACGTCCGTACAGATACCTATCGTGCATCCGGGGCCGGTGGCCAGCACATCAACAAGACCGACTCGGCAGTTCGACTCACCCATGTGCCCACGGGCATTGTGGTGCAGTGTCAGAACGACCGCTCGCAACATCGCAATCGCGATGAGGCATGGAAGATGTTGAAGTCGCGTCTATTCGAGCACGAGATGCGAAAGCGAATGGCAGAGCAACAAAAGTTAGAAGATAGCAAGACCGACGTGGGCTGGGGGCATCAGATTCGAAGCTATGTGCTGGACCAGTCCCGCATCAAGGACCTTCGAACGAACATTGAAATTTCAAATACACAAAAGGTTCTGGATGGTGATCTCGATCCCTTTATCGAGGCCAGCCTCAAACAAGGAGTTTAAGCCGCAATGAGCACCTCCGACGACAATCAGATTATTGCCGAGCGACGGGCCAAGCTCGCTGCAATCCGCGAGCGCAAGGCGCCTGCCTTTCCCAATGGGGTGCGGCCCACCCACCATGCAACGCCCCTGCTCGAGAGGTTTGATTCACACACTCGCGAGACCCTCGAGTCTGAAAAGGTAGCGGTCTGTCTGGCCGGACGCATCATGCTCAAGCGTGTCCAGGGAAAAGCCAGTTTTCTTACCCTCCAGGATTCCACAGGGCGGCTGCAGCTCTACATCAACGACGACGGCGTGGGGGTGGAGACGCACGAGGAGATCAAACACTGGGACCTTGGGGACATCATCGAGGCCAGAGGCGAGCTCTTCAAAACCATGAAGGGCGAGCTCTCTGTTCGATGCAGCGCCTTACGCCTCATCACGAAAAGCCTACGCCCCCTGCCGGACAAATTCCATGGACTCAGTGACATGGAGATTCGTTATCGCCAACGCTATATAGACCTGGTGGTCAATCCAGACAGCCGCCGCGTCTTCACCACCCGGTCCAAGGCACTCACCGCTCTGCGCGGATTCATGGCCGAGCATGGCTTCTTAGAGGTCGAAACCCCGATGTTGCATGCGATTCCTGGGGGCGCTGCGGCAAAGCCTTTTGTGACTCACCACAACGCGCTGCACCAAGAGATGTTCCTGCGCATTGCGCCCGAGCTTTACTTAAAGAGGCTCTTGGTCGGTGGGTTCGAGCGTGTCTACGAGGTCAATCGCAACTTCAGGAATGAGGGCCTCAGCCCTCGTCACAACCCCGAATTCACCATGATGGAGTTCTATGCGGCCTATACCGACTACGCCTGGATCATGGATTTCACCGAATCAATCCTTCGCCACCTTGCAGTGGCGACCACGGGCTCAGCGCAGCTGAGCTATGCAGGCCAGACCGTTGACCTCGAAAAACCATTTGAGCGCCTGACCATCGAGCAGGCAATAGTGCGCCATGACCCAAGTATCTCGAATGAGATGCTGCGCGATGCGAGCTGGCTCCGCCAGCGTCTCGGCAAACATGGGGTCGATTGCACCAAACCCCCTCTGTCCCACGCTGGACTGGGTGCACTTCAACTCGCCTTGTTTGAAGAGGTTGCAGAATCAAAGCTCTGGAACCCCACCTTCATCATCGACTACCCCGTGGAGGTATCGCCTCTGGCCCGAGCATCCGATCGAGATCCCACCATCACCGAGCGCTTCGAACTCTTCATCACCGGACGCGAAATTGCCAATGGGTTCTCCGAGCTCAACGACCCCGAAGACCAAGCGGCCCGCTTTCATGCGCAGGTGGCCGCGAAAGAGGCCGGCGATGAGGAAGCCATGTTTTTCGATGCCGATTACATTCGGGCACTAGAGGTCGGAATGCCGCCTGCGGGTGGATGTGGCATCGGCATCGATCGTCTGGTGATGCTACTCACCGACAGTCCAAGCATTCGGGATGTGATTCTCTTCCCCGCCCTTCGAAGAGAAGAGTAAGCAGCGCAAGAAAACTAGTGATTCTCTCGAGCGTGATTGATGGTGTATCGGGGAATCTCAATCTCGAGGTCTTGTTGGGCCACGCTCACTTGGCAAGAAAGTCGAGATTGGGCGGTTAGCCCCCAGGCGCGGTCCAGCAAATCGTCCTCGTCTTCGTCGGAGGCGGTCAGGCTATTGAAGCCCTGACGCACAATGACATGGCATGTTGTGCATGCACGACTCATCTCGCAGGCGTGCTCGATCTCTACACCATTGGCCAGCAGCGCCTCACAGAGATTTTCTCCTACCTTGAGCTCAAACTCGGTGCCATTGGGACAGACATCGGCGTGGGGCAAGACTTTAATTTTCGGCATGATCAGAACTTATCAATGGATTGTCCGGCAAGGGCCATTCCAACGGCACGGTCCATGCGGCGCTCCGCAAATGGATCGGTGAGGCGAGTGAGTCGCTCCGTTGCTTCACGAAGGGCCCGCAGGTCGGAACCCCCGCAAAAATTGCGACAGGCCCGAATGGCCTGTTCCACGGCAAAACGCTCTTCTGCACTGAGCAGGTCACCATCGGCCTCGAGCGCGGCATCCAGTGCCTGGAGAAGTTGCTGGGTCTCGACCTGCTGTTCACGAAGGGCCCTTGCAGCCATGTCATCCTTGGCATGAGAAAACGCATCTTCGAGCATGCTCGCGATCTCCGTCTCGCTGAGTCCGTAAGACGGTTTGACCTCAATACTTGATGAGACACCAGTGGTCTTCTCTTGGGCACTGACCTGCAAAAGGCCATCGGCATCGACCTGAAAGTGCACTCGAATTCGGGCCGCGCCAGCGGTCATGGCTGGGATGCCTCGCAATTCAAACCGAGCCAGTGAACGGCACTCAGCGACCAATTCACGCTCGCCCTGCACCACATGAAGCGCCATCGCGGCCTGACCATCTTGATACGTTGTGAACTCCTGCGCGCGTGCCACCGGAATGGGCGTATTTCGCGGAATGATTCGCTCGACAAGCCCCCCCATGGTCTCGAGACCAAGACTCAGTGGAAGGACATCGAGTAAGAGCCAATCATCGCCAGAGGCACGATTGCCCGCAAGAAGATTGGCCTGCAGCGCAGCCCCCACGGCAACCACCTCATCGGGATGGATATCGGATTTGGCCTTCTGCCCAAACAAGGCCTCGACCGATCGGCGAACGCTGCGCAGTCGAGTCGAACCACCGACCAGAACCACCCCTTGAATCTCTTTCAACGACAACTTGGCATCGGCCATGGCCTGTCGGCACACCGCGAGCGTTCGATCCACCAGATCTGCGGTGAGCCCGTCGAATTCCGCACGACTGATCATGGCCAGCGGACGGTTGCCACTCTCTCGAGGCCAGGCCTCTGAGACCCGCTCGGTGTCCGAGGACAGGGTGGAGAGCATCTCCTTGACCCGTCGGGCCAGGCGAAGAAGCGATCGCCACTCCGAGGCAGAGAGTCCCTTGCGATCAATGCCCCAGCCATCGAGCCAGTGCAATGCGAGACGCTCGTCGAAATCATCGCCACCCAACTCCGGATCACCCGCGGTGGCCACAACCTCAAAGACCCCCTTTCGCAATCGCAGAATGGAGATATCGAAAGTGCCGCCGCCCAAGTCGTAGACCGCATAAAGCCCTTCGGCACCGCTCTCCAGCCCATAGGCCAAGGCAGCCGCGGTGGGCTCATTAATCAGGCGAAGCACGTGGAGCCCCGCCAACTGGGCAGCGTCTTTGGTGGCCTGCCTCTGAGCATCGTCAAAATACGCAGGCACTGTGATCACCGCGCCCACGAGCGAGTCACCGAGTCGCTCCTCGGCGGTCGTCCGAAGGCGCTTGAGAATCTCTGAGGAAAAGGCAACAGGGGTCACCTCACCAGCCGCTGTACGCAATCGCACCACCCCACTGCCCGTGCCGTTGGGCTCTGCGATGTCGTAGGGCAGCTTCAGACGCAGGGCATCGGCATGCCCGCGGCCCATGAGTCGTTTGAGGGAGACCAGCGTGTTGTGCGGGTCCTCGGCGGCGGCCTCAAGAGCAAGCCGCCCCACTGCCAAGACGCCGTGCTCTGCGTAGCGAACTGCAGAGGGAATTAACCGTTCTCCCTCCTGGTTGGCGAGAACCTCGGCCGAGCCCGATCGAACCGCGGCGACAAGCGAGTGGGTGGTGCCGAGATCGATTCCCACCGCCAGGCGTCGCTGGTGCGGAACCGTGGCCTGACCGGGCTCGGCGATCTGCAAGAGGGCCATCTAGCCGATCTCCTGGCGAAATTTATCTAAGAACATCACCATCTGAAGCACGCCCGAGGCCTGCGCCCAATCGGACTCGTCATCCAAGAGACGGGCCAAATCCCTCATGGCTGCGCCCAAGGTACGATCGGCAGTGGCGCGAAGATCCGCAAGCGCCGCCTCCCGCGATTCCTCATCGCTCAATGCCTGCGCCTTCTCCAGTGACTCGCGGAGTGCCATCTGTTCTTCCAGAAACGCCAAGGGAAGGTTCGAGCGTCCCTCGGCGGCAGACGGCTGCCCCTTGAGTTCGAGCAAGTAAGCGGCGCGAGAGACCGGGTCTTTCAGGGTGTTGAAGGCCTCGTTGAGCCGAGTCGACCACTGCAGGGCAACGCGTCGCTGGCTCTCGGTGCCATTGGCAAAGCGATCGGGGTGGACCACCGCCTGCAGCTGCTGACGCGCGGCGTCGAGCCGATCAGGCTCCAGGCCAAAAGAGACGGGCAATCCGAGGAGGCTGAAAAAATCTTGGGTGAAACGCGACGGAGTAGCGCTCGCCTCAGACCTGGAAGGACTCACCACAGCCGCATTCACTCTTCACGTTCGGGTTTTGAAACTTGAAGCCCTCGTTGAGCCCCTCTCGGGTGTAATCGAGCTCAGTCCCATCGATATAGGGGAGGCTCTTGGGGTCCACGAAGATCGCGACCCCGTGGCTATCGAAACGAAGATCTTCACCGATCGCCTGGTCGACAAACTCAAGCTTATAAGCCAATCCAGAGCAACCAGTGGTGCGAACACCGAGTCGAATGCCCACGCCCTTGCCCCGCTTCTCGATGAAGCGACTAACGTGGTCGGCTGCGCGTTCAGTTAGCGAGATGGCCATGCTTTTTCTTGTAGTCCTCGATCGCTGCCTTGATCGCATCTTCGGCAAGGATCGAGCAATGGATCTTTACAGGAGGCAAGGCCAACTCCGAGGCAATCTGTGTGTTCTTGAGTTCCATGGCCTGATCAAGCGTCTTGCCCTTTACCCACTCGGTCACCAGCGACGAGGAGGCAATGGCCGAGCCGCAGCCGTAGGTCTTAAAACGAGCATCCTCAATCACACCACTCTCATTGACCTTGATCTGCAGCTTCATGACGTCGCCGCAGGCGGGCGCCCCCACCATGCCTGTGCCCACATTGGGATCGTCTTTGTCCATGGAGCCCACATTCCTTGGGTTCTCGTAATGGTCAATCACTTTTTCGCTGTATGCCATATCAATCTCCGAAAAAAGTCCCGATGAATTAAGTTAGTGGGCCGCCCATTGAATGGTATTGAGGTCGATTCCCTCCTGCACCATCTCCCAGAGTGGCGACATCTCACGGAGCTTCGCCACCTTGTCCTTCAACAGGTCGACTGCAAAGTCGACATCGGCCTCGGTGGTGTAGCGACCAATCGAGAATCGAATCGACGAGTGCGCCAACTCATCGCTGCGCCCAAGCGCCCGGAGCACATACGAGGGCTCAAGGCTTGCGCTGGTGCAAGCAGAACCGGAAGAGACCGCAATGTCTTTGATGGCCATGAGCAGCGACTCACCCTCGACATAGTTAAAACTCACGTTGAGGTTGTGTGGCACGCGTCGGTCAAAATCACCATTGAGATAGACCGCCTCGATCTGAGAGAGGCCCTTCCAGAGACGATCACGAAGCATACGAATACGTTCGTTCTCATTGGCCATTTCTCGCTTGGCCAGGTCGAAGGCCGCACCCATTCCAACAATCTGATGTGTGGGTAGCGTTCCAGAGCGCATGCCGCGCTCATGACCGCCCCCGTGAATGAGCGGCTCGAGCCGAATGCGTGGCTTGCGGCGAACAAACAGCGCACCGATGCCCTTGGGGCCGTAGGTCTTGTGGGCAGAGAAGGACATGAGATCGACCTTCAAGTCAGAGAGCTTGATCTCCACCTTACCCGTTGCCTGAGCGCTATCGACATGAAAGATGATTCCGCGCTCACGACAAAACTCGCCGATCGCTGGGATATCCTGGATCACGCCAATCTCATTGTTGACGTACATCACCGAGACCAGGATGGTGTCGGAACGAACCGAGGCCCGAAGAGCGGCCAGATCAATCAGCCCATCGTCTTTGACATCGAGGTAAGTCACCTCAAAACCTTCGCGTTCGAGCTCCCGACAGGTATCCAACGTGGCCTTGTGCTCGGTCTTGACCGTAATGATGTGTCGGCCCTTGTCCTTGTAGAAATGGGCCGCGCCCTTCAAGGCCAGGTTGATTGACTCGGTCGCACCCGACGTCCATACGAGCTCCTTCGGGTCGCAACCCACCAGGGCAGCGACTTGCTCGCGAGCCTTCTCGACGGCCTCCTCGGCGCGCCACCCGAACGAATGGCTTCGCGAGGCTGGGTTGCCAAAATCCTCCTTGAGATAGGGCAACAAGGCGTCAACGACACGGGGATCGACTGGGGTTGTTGCAGAGTAGTCGAGATAGATCGGTGTGTTCATGGACATGGACTCAACTCTTAACGCAGTGCTTTAGTGGCTCGCCGACTCGCGGTCGTCGTGAAACATGACGTGCCGGGTAACAGGCTGGTTGGTCATGGACTGCTTCTCGCGTTGCTCATCGACAAGGTCGGCCAGGCTGATGGAATCGAGAAAATCGACCATGTGACGGTTGAGACTCGCCCAGAGCTCATGGGTCATACAGATCTGGTCTTCGTGGCAATTCTGCTTGCCACCGCACTGGGTCGCATCAAGGGGCTCGTCCACCGCATAAATGATGTCCGCCACGGTAAGGTCTTTGGCATCGCGCGCCAGCCGGTAACCGCCACCGGGACCCCGCATGGACTCGACCAGCTCATGCCGGCGAAGTCGCCCGAAAAGCTGCTCGAGGTAGGACAGGGAAATACGCTGCCGCTGACTAATGGCGGCCAATGTCACTGGCCCCTTGTCCTGGCGAAGACCAAGATCGATCATCGCCGTGACTGCAAATCGTCCCTTTGTCGTAAGTCGCATGGCTCGATTCCTTTTCCGAGTGATTTAGTGGGGAGTTTACAGAGTCCGAGCGATTTACTCAAGTATAAAAAACGGGAGCACAAGGCTCCCGCTCTAAGACTAGGCCCGCCGCCACGGGCAAGGATTTTGGACGGACTTAGGCGGCAGCAACCATGCTGGCCCGACGTCGAACCACCTCCATGAGGCCATTGCAGGCGTCCTCGATGTAATCAAGGGCCTGATCAAAGCCGGCGGGCCCGCCGTGGTAGGGGTCGTTGACTGTTGCGGCCTCGTACTCGGTTGCAAAACGCATGAGCAGTTGGAGTTTGTGCTGCAAGCCACGGGGCGCCGTGCGCTGCAGGAGCGCCAGGTTGTCCCAGTCCATGGCAAGTATGTAGTCGTAGTCGCTGAAATCGCACATCTCGACCTTGCGGGCTTGATGGCCGGAGAGGTCGTAGCCGCGCTTCTGCGCCGCCGATACAGCGCGGGGATCTGCGGCCTCCCCCACATGGAAGGCATGGGTGCCCGCCGAGTCGGCCTGGACAAGCTCGGTGAGGCCAGCGGCCTTCACCATGGAATCGAATACGGCCTTGGCTGTGGGTGAACGACAGATATTGCCCATGCAGACAAACAACACTTTGGTCTGCATACCCACCGCCTTGGGGGAGATGGCGACGGGTGCTTCGGGCTTCTTCATTGGGCGGCTCATGGCGATGGCTTCCTCTTTCTTGTGGTTAATTAGGCGGCGCGGCTGGCCTGGCTCGCGCCCGTGGTTACAGAATCGGGTTGAATTTGGTCGTGCAACCGGCCAGCGCCAAATACCCGCGACTTCAGACTGGACAACTGATCCCTGGCCTGGGCGGCCTTCTCGAACTCAAGATTGCGGGCATGCTCGAGCATCTGCTTCTCAAGCCGCGCAATTTCCTTCGCCAGCGCCTTCTCGGACAACTCGAGAAGATCCGACCCCTGGGATGCAAGGAGTTGCTCGGATGCACGCTGCTTGGACTTGCTCGAGACCACACCGTCAATGAGTTCACGGACCTCCTTGGCGACCCCCTTGGGCGTAATGCCATTGGCCTGATTGAAGGCCAACTGCTTGTTGCGCCGACGCTCGGTCTCACCAATGGCCCGCTTCATTGAATCGGTGATGCGGTCGGCGTAGAGAATCGCCTTGCCAGAGATGTTTCGAGCAGCGCGCCCGATGGTCTGTATAAGGCTTCGCTCAGAGCGAAGAAAACCCTCTTTATCGGCATCGAGAATCGCCACCAGCGAGACCTCTGGAATGTCGAGGCCCTCGCGCAGAAGATTGATCCCCACCAAGACATCGAACTGGCCAAGACGCAGGTCCCGAATAATCTCCACGCGCTCCACCGTGTCGATATCCGAGTGAAGGTAACGAACCCGCACGCCATTGTCGGTGAGGTAGTCGGTGAGGTCCTCTGCCATTCGTTTGGTTAGGGTGGTGACAAGCACACGCTCTTGGCGCTCCGCTCGAAGATTGATCTCCGAGAGAAGATCGTCGACCTGGGTCTTGGCGGGCCGCACATCGATGAGCGGATCTACCAGCCCCGTTGGGCGAACGACCTGCTCAATGACCTCGCCACCAGAGCGATCAAGCTCGTACTGGGCAGGGGTGGCGGAGACAAAAACCAGCTGCCGAAACTTCGGCTCGAGCTCATCAAAACGCAGGGGACGGTTATCGAGCGCGGAGGGAAGACGAAATCCGAACTCCACGAGCGTCTCTTTTCGGGAGCGATCACCCCGATACATGCCGCCGAGTTGGCCGATCATCACATGCGATTCATCGAGAAATACCAAGGCATTGTCCGGCAGGTAATCGACCAACGTTGGCGGCGGATCACCGGGGGCCGCACCGGATAAATGGCGGCTGTAATTCTCAATGCCCTTGCAAAAGCCAAGCTCGCCGAGCATCTCTAGATCGAAGCGGGTGCGCTGCTCGAGCCGTTGTGCCTCCACTAGCTTGCCCTGCGACACAAAGAACTTCACCCGATCTCGCAACTCCTCTTTGATGGTCTCGATCGCACGAAGAACCACCTCGCGGGGCGTAACGTAGTGGGACGACGGGTAGACAACAAATCGGTTGATCTTCTGTTGAATCCGGCCGGTGAGCGGATCGAATAGCTGAAGCGACTCGACTTCGTCATCGAAGAGTTCCACCCGAAGTGCGAGCTCGAAGTGCTCGGCTGGGAAGATATCGACCGTATCCCCTCGGACCCGAAACATTCCGCGGGAAAACTCGACATCGTTGCGGGTGTATTGCATACGGACCAGTTGACCGATAAGGTCACGCTGCGCGAGACGATCGCCGACACGCATGGCCAAGACCATTGCATGGTAGTCGGCCGGGTTGCCAATGCCGTAGATGCAGGAGACCGTGGCCACAATAATGGTGTCTTTCCGCTCCAAGAGGGACTTCGTCGCCGAGAGCCGCATCTGCTCGATGTGCTCGTTAATGGCCGAATCTTTCTCAATGAAGAGGTCGCGCTGAGGCACGTAGGCCTCGGGCTGGTAGTAGTCGTAGTAAGAAACAAAGTATTCAACCGCATTGCGAGGGAAGAACTCCCGCATCTCGGAATAAAGCTGGGCGGCCAGTGTCTTATTAGGGGCCAAAACCAGGGCTGGACGACCCGTCTTGGCAATGACATGGGCCATGGTGAAGGTCTTTCCGGAGCCCGTTACCCCCAGGAGTGTCTGATAGGCCAGACCCGACTCCACCCCCTCGCTCAGGCGTTCAATGGCCGCCGGCTGGTCGCCGGCTGGCTCAAAGGGCGCCACCAGTTCGTAGGGGCTGCCGGGGTAGGAAATGGCCTGAAGGGGCATGCTAGACTGTCACGGAGCTGAAATAGAGGCCGTCCACTACTAGACGGATTGCGTATTTTCCCTGCCCCTTAGCGAAAATTCCATTTATTTTTTTGCACCCCACCCCTTGACTTTAGGGTTTTCTCTTACTATCCCGACCCATGACCAGCACCCTATTTGCGCAAGTTGAACGGGCACCGCGCGACCCCATCCTTGGCTTGACCGAATCCTTCAACGCAGACGCCCGGGGTGACAAAGTCAACTTGGGCGTTGGCGTCTATTACGACGATAATGGCAAGTTACCGTTACTTAAGTGCATAAAGGACGCAGAAGCAGCAAGGGTCGCGGCCGCTCCGGCCAGGGGCTACCAGCCCATCGAGGGTGCCGCAGCCTACAACCAGGCAGTGCAAACCCTTTTGTTTGGAGCCTCCAGCCAGATCCTGGCCGAGCAAAAAGTGATCACTATCGAGGCCCTTGGGGGCACCGGGGCCCTGAAGGTGGGGGCCGATTACCTTCGCCGACTTATCCCCAACGCCAAGGTCGCCATCAGTGACCCAAGCTGGGAGAACCACCGGGCCCTTTTTGAGATGGCAGGCTTTGAGGTCGTCAACTACCGCTATTACGATTCCTCTACCCGAGGCCTCGACTTCGAGGGAATGATCAAGAGCATAGAGGCGCTCCCAGCGCGCACCATCGTGGTGCTTCACGCTTGCTGCCACAACCCCACTGGCGTGGATTTATCGGATGCCCAGTGGGCGCAGGTCATCGCCACCATTCAGTCCAAAGGGCATGTGCCCTTCCTCGACATGGCCTATCAAGGCTTCGGCGACGGGATTGACGCCGATGCCAGCGCGCTCCGCGCCTTTGTCGCATCGGGCCTGTCTTTTCTAGTCTCAAGCTCATTCTCGAAGTCCTTCTCGCTCTACGGCGAGCGGGTCGGGGCGCTCTCCATCGTGACCCAATCCGCAGACGAGGCCAGCCGAGTCCTCAGCCAGGTCAAACGAACCATCCGAACCAACTACTCCAACCCGCCCACGCACGGTGGCGCAATCGTGGCCATGGTCCTCTCCACCCCAGCGCTTCGGGCCACCTGGGAGGCTGAACTCGCTCAGATGCGGGATCGAATCAAGGCCATGCGCCAGGGTCTGGTCGATGGCCTGAAGGCCGAGGGCCTCAAGACGGATTTCGGTTTCGTAACCTCGCAGCGCGGAATGTTCAGCTATACCGGGCTCAGCGAGAAGCAAGTGGATCGACTGCGCGATGAATTTGGGGTCTACGCCGTTGGCACGGGTCGCATCTGCATTGCCGCCCTCAATTCTGGAAATCTGGGCCGCGTCTGCAAGGCGATTGCAGCGGTCGCTGCTTAACCATACGGTGAATCGGCTCTCAGCGTCTGTCTGAGGGTAAACCCACTAGCGCGATTCCACGAAGTCGACGTTGAATGGGAGTTCTTTCTCTCGGAGGATCCCGCCAATGATTAGTTCTGTACTTCGCCGTCCGACGGCATTGCTGGCCGCACTGGGTTTTGCTGGCGCAATGGTCTCGGGCACGATCAGCCCTGCCGCAGCGCAAGCCACCAACTGGCCTGGCAACAAGCCTGTCAACATCATCGCCGTCTTCCCCCCAGGGGGCTCGGTGGACCAGGTCTCCCGACTGCTCGCTGAGCGACTCGCCAAAAGCACAGGTGGCCAGTTTATTGTTGAGAACAAGGGCGGTGCCTCGGGCTCGATTGGAACGGCTGCTGTTGCAAAGGCTGCACCGGATGGTCACACCTTTGCTGTGGTTTTCGATACCCACTCGGTGAATCCGTCTCTCATTCCGAATCTGCCCTTCGACACTCTCAAAGACCTCACACCGATCACATTCATCGGAACCGGCGGTATGGCCATCACGGCCCACCCGAGCACCCCCTTTAAGGATTTCAAACAGCTGCTCGACTCGGCAAAAGCCAAGCCCGACAGCATCAGTTACGGTTCCATCGGAACAGGCTCGCTCGGCCACCTCGCGATGGTCCAGGTTGCAAACGACCTCAATCTTCGGTGGACTCACATTCCTTACAAAGGGGGTGGCCCGCTCAAGGCCGACGCACTAGCGGGTCATGTGCCCGTGGCCATCGGCTCCGTTTTTCTGCTCAACCCAATGGTTCAGGCAGGCCAGGTGCGCGCACTTGCCGTCACATCCATTAAGCAAGACCCACAGATGCCCGGCGTAAAAACCGTTGCGGAGCAAGGTTTGCCTGGATTCGAGGCCTACTCCTGGTGGGGCGTATTTGGTCCTGCAGGAATTCCCAAGGCCACTGTCGACAAGATCCATTCCGAGATTGCGAAAGTCCTCAAGGAGCCTGAAGTGGCCGCAAAACTCAAGGCCCAGGGCATGGAGGTACTGGGCGGTGGTCCGGCCGAGCTAGACAAGTTCAACCGTGCCCAGATCGACCGTTGGGGCAAGGTTGTCAAAAAGAACAAGATCGAGGCCGGCAGCTAAACAAGGCGCCAAGGCGCTACTGACAATCAAAGCCCCGCCTCGGCGGGGCTTTTTTATTGAAGCGCTTCCGAATGAATTTCTAGTGCGACAAGAAAGCGCGAAACCATGTTGTAGGTGGCAATCACCGCAATGATCTCCACGGTTTGTTGAAGCCCCAGTGTTTTAACAAGACGGCGCTTCAATGACCCGGGCACCAGAATGTCACGGGTCATGCACTTGCTCAGGTTCAAAACATCCTGCTCCAACTCGGGGTAGAGCCCCAAGGGAAAGTTCTCCCCTCCCAACTGGAGAATGCCATTGGCCTGCTCGGCAGTGGCTCCCTCGGCGAGGTAGAGGGGTGCATGGTGCTCGTACTCGTAATGTGCCTTGTTCAACACAGCAACCGCGCACATGGCCAACTCCCTCAAGCGGGGGGGCACCGCCAGGGCACCCCTGACCTTGCCGAGGTAAACATTCCATCCCTCGGCCAATGCGGGGCTATGCAGCAGCATCCGGTCGATCTTGAGTAACTCGCCACCGCGACGCGCGCGAATGGCATCGACCAACGCCTTGGGCTCTTGAAGATCCATGGGCAACAACGGCACGGCGGGCGGCTCGATCATGCGAAACTCCTTCTGCAATGTCATACAAGATTAAAGAGAGTTTCCTTACTTTGCAGGGAGAAGGCGCACAGGCGGGGCGACTCGCGGTATTTCTTCGCTTTGCCGGCTGCAACAACTGGAGCGGCCGAGCCGAAGACCGCCAGAAGGGGCCGGCAGACTGCGCCTTGTGGTGCGACACCGACTTCGTTGGCACCAACGGCGATGGCGGCGGGCAGTTCGAGATCGACGGCCTGCTGCAGAGAGTTCGTGAACTCTGGCCCCATCGCGATATTCCGGCTTATGTGGTCTGCACGGGAGGCGAGCCCGCTCTTCAACTTGACCAAGCCTTGGTCGATGGACTTCATGCCCTTGGAGCGATGGTTGCGATCGAGACCAATGGCACCCTTCCCCTCCCGAATGAAGTGGACTGGGTCTGCGTAAGTCCCAAGAGAGCGCTGGATGGATTGCCACAGCAGTTGGCCGTGAGCCGAGGACAGGAGATCAAGCTGGTGCTTCCACAACCCCAGATCGACCGTGCCTGGCTTGAAACACTCGACTTCGAACACTTCTTCGTTCAACCCATGGACGGGCCTCTTCAAGCCGAGGCCACGGCGTTTTGTCTGGACTGGGTTCGGCAGTATCCTCGCTGGCGTCTCTCGCTACAAAATCACAAATCGCTCGGCATCCGATGACGCTTCTCTACACCACATTCTGCTTCGAGGCCTCCCACAGCCTGACCTCATCCATCGGAGTTCCGCAGATCCATGGCCATTCGTATTGGGCACGCGTTTGGGTCACGTCGGACCCGTCTCAAGTCACACCCCTGCCCGGCTTAGAGTTGGCCGCAAGTCGCATCAAGGAGATGCTCGACCACCGCCACCTCAACGATGTTCTCACGGCCGACCCCACCATGGAGCAGCTCATTGTGTTTATTCGCAAGCAGTGGGACGGTCCCGAACTGGTTCGAGTCCATGTCTGGCGGGAGAGCCTCGGGTGCGGAGCCGAGTGGAGCGCTGATATATAATTTTGGTTCTTTCCCCGATAGCTCAGTCGGTAGAGCGCCGGACTGTTAATCCGTAGGTCCCTGGTTCGAGCCCAGGTCGGGGAGCCAATAAGCCTCTAACGCCGTGGCATTTCGGCAAGAAGCACATCGGCCTTGAGCAACTGCTCAATCATGCGGCGACAGTGCGCCATCCAGTCCAAGACATGCCCTGTGTTCTCAATCGAGGTCTCCCCCCTCGCGCTTGCGTCGAGCGCGGTCTGCTTGGCCAACTCGTAACTGTCCTCGAACTGTTTTGAGAGTCGCTGCGCAATCGGAACCCTCTCCAGGTGACTGGGCAGTGCATCCGAGGAGAAGACTGCAACCGAGCGAGCGGCCTCTCTCAGGTGCTCGAACATATCGAGCGCTGCGCCCTGCAGGTCTGCGCCGGGGCGGGCCGACTGCGACCGAAGCCTCGTTAGGCATGCCATTGACTCGCTTAGATAACGAAAAACGCGCAGCAAATCGGCCACCTGTCGCGCCTCCTGAATAGGCATTCGCTGTGTGGTGAGTGCGTTGACAAAATCCTCGATGCGATGACCCAGACCATCGAATGCCTCGAGCCGCGTATCTGAAATGGATTGGCCTCGGGTGAGTGATCCAACGGTCTCGGCCAGCAGGCATCGATACCGAAGGAGTTCCTGATGCAGGGCGCGCTCGGCCAGGGCGGGAATGCCAATCAGGGTTCGATCTACGAATCGGGGCCGTGCAAGATCCTCATCGGCCTGCCGGAAACGCGTCGACAGCCAATCGGCCAGACGCTCTGTGAATGGAAGAATGATGACCAGGCCAAGAAGATTAAATGTCGTGTGAAAAAGTGCCAACGAGGTGGCCATGCCAGAACCGAGCTGAAGCCCATCGGCCAGCCAGAGCACAAGCCCGACGAGCCAAGGCAGCATCAATAGCGCGACCACTGCGGCGAGCAAATTAAAGATGACATGCCCGAGCGCCAATCTGCGTGCATGGGAGGTCGCACGGAGGGCCGCCAGCACCGCAGTGGATGTGCTGCCGAGGTTGGCACCGATCACCGCCGATGCGGCCAACTGAAAATCGAGAAGTCCCCCCGCCGCTGCCGAGAGGATGAGGGCAATGGAGGCGCTGGAAGACTGAACCAGAACCGTGGCCACGAAACCGAGAATGAGGTATAGGGGCCATCCCCAAGAGATTGCGGCAGCACCAGCAGGAGTCTGCGATGGGTCGGAAGAAACCGTGCTGGTGGCCGCCGCGGCCAGCGATCCGAGGGACTCTTGGAGCAGCCCGATCCCCAGAAAGAAGAGGCCGAAGCCCGCAAGTGCCTCGCCTACGCCTTGGCGCAGTCGGGTCTCGCTGCTCAACCGAAGGCCCACCCCAACCGCGAGAAGAGCCAGTGCCAATAGGTCAATCTTTAGGCCAAAACCCAACAAAGCCACGATCCACGCGGTCATGGTGGTGCCGATATTGGTGCCGTAGATCACGCCCAGGGCCTGCCGAAGATTCATGACCCCGGCGTTGACAAATCCAATGACCACCACCGTCACTGCACCCGAGGATTGCACAACCGCCGTCGTCGCCATTCCGGTGAAGATGCCCCGAGCGACCGTCGATGTCGATCGCTCCAACAAGCGCTTAATCTGTTGGCCGGTGCCGGACTTGAGCCCCTCGGTCATCATTGCCATGCCGAGCAGCACAAGGGCCAGCGCCCCCGCCACCGAGACTATGGTCTTTGCATCGAGCACCGGAATCCCTCTACTGAATTGCCCCCATTCAGCGGAGTCTATCTCTGAATTCCCAAATGATCGCCTCGCGGCGGTGCCAAGCGGACGCAGCCTTTGTGGCACCGCCGTTAACCGCTGGCCATTAACCTCTAGTTGCTTAAGCCCATTCCTCTCCCGGAACGCTTGGAAGCCCTGACACTATTCAGATGGACTTCCTCTGGATCAAGGCGATACACATCGTTTTCATCATCGGCTGGTTTTCAACCCTGTTGAACATGCCGCGGCTGCTCTCACACCTTTATGCCACCGGGCCGCGAACCGAAACAACGTTTGAGCAGCTTCGCCTGCAGAGCATGGCCAAGAGTCTGCATAAGTTCATGCTTCCACTGATGTTCGGTACTCTCGGGTTTGGCGTCTGGCTCTGGATGGGTTCTGGAATCGGACAAGATCCCAAAAGCGGTTGGATGCTGGCCAAACTCGGCATTGTGGTGTTTCTGCTGGGGTACAGCCATTACTGCGGCATGGTTCTTCAAGAATTCGAAGAAGAAGGCGCAAGCAAATCCCAACGATGGTTCGTGGTGTTCGGTGCCATCCCAATCTTGTTGCTGACCGCTGCAATCGCGCTAACAGTCATCAAACCGTTCTGAGCCGGGGCTAGGAAATCTCGGCTGCCAGTCGGTCGATGAGGGCCTGCGCCTCCTCGGCGTTGGATAGGGTGAGCCAGTCTCCGCTGGGATACACCACCACATTCGGCCCCGACTGGCATAGCCCAAAGCAGCCCGACTTATTAATCATCAACCCGCCTTCTTTGTCGACTCCAAGCACCCGGGCTCGCTGCTTCATGCACCGGAGCAACTCGAGTGAACCCCGGGCAGAGCAACACTCGCCCTCATTGCGCTCATTCGTGCAGATAAAGACATGGCGCTGGAAACGACTATTCACTTGAACGCGCCCAAGACTGGGCCTCTGTCTAATGGGTGGGCGGCTGTCATGTCGCAAGGCTAATCTGCTTTTACCGAGACGTCCATTCGGGATACCATAAGACAACAGAGTGCCCAGCTGGCCTCTGCCCTCTCGTGCCACGTGCTGGCCTTACACACCAAGGAAGTTAATTCATGAAGAGACGTCATTTACTTCAGACTGCTGCTGCCTGTCTATTGGCCGCAGCCATTCCAATGCAGGTGTATGCGCAGCAGGTCCTGCGGATCACCACCATTCCAGAGGAGGCCGCGAGCGAACAAATTCGAAAGTTCACACCGCTGGCGAAGTACCTCGAGAAGAGCCTCGGAATGAAGGTGGAATTCCGACCCGTGGCGGACTATCCAGCCGCCGTGGAGGCCCTGGTCAACAAGCAGATTGAGTTGGCCTGGCTCGGCGGACTTACCTTCGTTCAGGCAGACATTCGCTCGGGGGGCAAGGTGATTCCCATTCTTCAGCGCGAGGAAGATACAAAGTTTCGCTCCGTCTTCATATCGCAGGTGGGATCGGGAATTAAGAAGCTCACCGACCTCAAAGGCAAGACCCTCACCTTCGGTTCGCCCTCGAGCACCTC
>JBJOGU010000057.1:0-10053 GCA_046048075.1 Pseudomonadota bacterium | reverse complement strand
GCAGAGGCCTTAAAGAAGGTCATTGCCCTTCGAGACGAGGGCGAAAAACTCCACCGACAAGAGAAGCATGGTGAGGCCATGTTGGTATTGGGTTCCGCGAAGCGCATGCTCGGCATCGACTAATCAGAAGGTAATCACCTTCGCTTGATCCAGCATGAGTTGCCCCACCACCGCTGTGGTGCCCGCCTGACCCGTTAGCTCTTCAATAAAGGGCTCTCCCTTGTGATGGGTGCGAAGGGCCATGCCACAGGCATAGAGCTTTACGCCCAACGCATGGGCCCTCTGGACATGGACCATAAGGCTGGTCTGGGAGGCCTCCTCGGTGATAAGCCCTTCGGCCACGCCCTCGAAGGCGAGTTTGACTGCCTCGCCGGTGAGATGAATCTCGACCTCGTGGTCAAGCGCTCGGGCGGTCTGCGCATAGACGAAGGCCGTGGCCGCTGGGCCCGGATTCTTCGGCGAACCGTTGGCGAGGACGATGAGCAGTTTTTGCATGGTGGCCATTACATTCCGACCAGTGGGTCGTATGGTGCAATCTGCGTGGGTGGCATGAGGTGTGTGAACTGCCTCTCGCCGTTTTGGGCGAGCCAGTCGCAATACTGATCGTAAGTCAGCAAAGACGCCATGGGCACAGCGCTGTCCGCGGCCCTCACCTTGAAGAGCCAACCGTCTTCGTAGGGGCTCGACTTCGCCAGTGTGACGTCTTGGCTCACTCGCTCATTGCCCGCCAATATGGTGCAGGCAAAGGGGGCCTCGATTCCAAATGCGGTCTTCCAGGTCTCCATGACCCCCATTGAGCCGCGGGCATCGATCTCACTGCCTGCGGGCTTGGGGTAGAAGATCACGAACCGGCCATAGTGGGTCACGAAGGCGTTGGCCCCAATGGTCCAGTGCTTCTCGTCTTCGGGCCTCGCCCAAAGGTCGACATTCGGCTCAAAGAGGCAGTCGTGGGGCAGGCCGGCGATGTATTGATCAAGTGTCATCGGTGAAGGACTCTGAGATGGGGGCGGAAGGGTATGGGAGTCGAACCCACCAGAGGTTGCTGGCAACCTCTACCAGATTTGAAGTCTGGCCGGACCACCGGGTCGCGGCACCCTTCCTTAGAGTTTCGAGGCATCTGACCATGGATTGGAGCGCCGTACAAGGTGGTTATCCTTGATGCGGCGAGTAAAACCGACTCGATCGAAGAACTCCAAAATTTGGATGGCCACCTTGCGCCCGCCACCAATCTGGTCACGAAACTCGGCGGCACGAACCTGCGGGTTCGATTCAGAGAGGGCCTCGACAATCTGGCCCATCTCGGCCACGGTTTCTGTGAGAAAAAAGTGATCCAGTGCCACCAGAACCACATCGCCTCTGCGGGCCACTTTTCGCAGGTTGGTTCGAATCTCGCCCTCGGCAATATTGAGCGTGTTCGCAATATCCCGAACTCGGGGTGGCTGGAAAGGTGTGTTCGCGATCAGGGGGCGGATGCTCTCCCAGAGTGCCTGGTCCTTGGGTTCCAGGTCAATCTTGTGATCGGGTCTTGCAAGAAAAGCACCGCGGCGAACCACACCGGTGCGTTCGATCAGGGCGTCGACCAATACCCCAAACGCCTCTTGTGAGAAGGCCAGGGTGAGTTGCCGACGCAGGCGCTGGAGTTCGAGACCTGGCATCTCTGGCTCGCGAACGTGAACCTGATCAATCAGGACAAGGGCGGCCTCCTGCAGCGATCGCCACTGATCGGCATGAATCAATTGCTCGCCCGCCCGCACCACGGGGGCCCCTTCAATGAAGGCCTGTAATTCCGATTCGGTGAGGTTCCAGTCATTGGCCAGTCGGTCCATCTCTTGGGGACCATTGGCAATGAGCCGCAGCATCGCCTCCGTTGGCGAGTGCCGTTCAATGTAGCGCAGGGTCTCGATTCGCTCCTCGGTGCGCCGACCCCGCGCCGGTGGGCTGGGATCGAGCACAATTCCGCCCGCTAGCGTGATGCGTGCCTGGCTGTCTCGGATAACAAAGCGGTCTCCCGCACAGATGGCCGTGGGTTGCGGAAGCTGAATGGAGACCAAGCCACTGCCTCCCGCGGAGATCTGATTCGACTCGAGTGGATGAACCTTGGCCAAGGTATCGAGGCTGCCCAGGTGCAGATGCACCTCAAGGCCCGCACGGACATCCTTTCCCTCGAGTGAGGAGAGTGCAATCTGGGCATCGAAGCGCTGACAGGGCCTTGCGGGTCTTGCGCCCAGCCAGTCCCCACGTTGAACGTCTTGGTGTCCAATGCCAACAAGATTCAGGGCAAGGCGCTGGCCGGCCTGGCCTCTGGGGCTTGGCTTGTCCTGCGCGTGAATACTTCGCACACGAATGCCCTGGCGACTGCCACCGAGGAAGACCTCATCCCCCTCTTTGATGGTCCCGGCATGTGCGGTTCCTGTTACAACCGTGCCGCGGCCCTCGATGACGAATGAGCGATCAATGGCCATTCGAAAGGCCCCCGCGCCTGCGCGGGCCCTATGCTCCCTGGCAGCGGTTTGAATCGCATCTTGGAGCGCCTCGATGCCCTCGCCGTTGGCTGAGGAGACCGGGAAGATCGGCCAATGAAGTGCCATTGAGTCACTCACCATGACGGAGATTTCCATCAGCGCCTCCTGCACCCTTTGAGGCTCCACCGCATCGACCTTGGTGAGCGCGATGGTGCCCGACTCCACACCCAGCAGTCGCAGAATATCGAGGTGCTCATAGGTCTGCGGCATGGGGCCATCGTCGGCCGCAACGATGAGCAGGGCATGGTCAATGCCGGTCGCGCCCGAGAGCATGGTGTGAACAAACTTCTCGTGACCGGGTACATCAATGAAGCCAAGTCGGTCGGGGCAGTCGGCCACATCGACGTAGGCATAGCCCAACTCAATGCTGATACCGCGCTTCTTCTCCTCGGGCAGTCGATCGGTGTCCTTGCCGGTCAGTCGGCGGATCAACGAGGTCTTGCCGTGGTCGATGTGACCCGCGGTTCCGACAATCATTTCGACATGCTCTCGCGAAGCAGTCGCTCATCCTCCTCAAGAAGGCAGCGGCAGTCGAAGAGAAGGGTGTCTTCGCGGATGCGACCGATGATGGGTGGGTGGTGGCATCGGAATCGAGCCAGCGTCTTCTTGAGAAGCGAGCCGGGCTTGCGCGAATCGACTGGTCGCAGACAGACCGCCGCCGAATCCAGTGTCTCCTCGGGCAGGGCACCGCTACCAATCTGGCTCTTGCAGGCGACCACCTCGGCCTGAAAACCATCGCCGGCGATCGCCGCAAGCATGGGTGCGACACGCACGGCGGTTTGATGGATCTCATCGGCGGGTCGGGTGAGCATACGCAGGACCGGCAG
This sequence comes from Pseudomonadota bacterium, assembly GCA_046048075.1. GTDB lineage: Bacteria > Pseudomonadota > Gammaproteobacteria > Burkholderiales > Burkholderiaceae_A > Hahnella. The sequence goes on along the minus strand of JBJOGU010000057.1, from coordinate 6,704 downwards.
ACGCTCCTGCAGGAGATGGTCGGAGTCGTAGATTCGCAGGGTTGCCTCCAATGCGGCCATGACCATCTTGGAGATGCGCAACACGCGCTTGAGAGGATGCTTCTTGATTCGGGCAATGACGGCCCTGCTGCCCACGAGTATGCCGGCCTGCGGACCCCCAAGGAGCTTGTCGCCCGAGAACATCACCAACTCCGCTCCGGCCCGCAGGGAGTCGGACGGGAGGGGCTCCCTGGGCAACCCAAAACGAGACATGTCAACCAAAGCGCCCGAACCGAGGTCGACCATATAGACCAGGTTGTTGGCCTTTGCCAATGGGCCAAGATCAGCGTCGGTGACCTCGGCAGTGAAGCCTGTGACCGCATAGTTGGAGCGATGGGCCTTGACGATGAGTCCCGATCGTTCAGAGATGGCCTGCTCATAGTCTCGTAGGTGGGTTCGATTCGTTGTGCCCACCTCGATGAGCTTGCAGTTGGCCGCGCGCATGATGTCGGGCATTCGGAAGGAGCCACCAATCTCTATCTGCTCGCCCCGCGAGATGATGACCTCCTTGCGAGCGCCCAGGGCCACGAGAGAGAGCAGCACTGCGGCGGAGCAGTTGTTAACCACTGTGGCTGCCTCGGCCCCAGTGAGGCGACAGAGTAGGGCCTCCACAATGCTGTCGCGGTCGCCTCGCTCGCCCGTGTCTAGGTTGAACTCCAGGGCGTTGAAATGACCCATGGAACTGGAGACGGCATCGATGACCTCGGGGCCCATGATGGAGCGCCCGAGATTTGTATGGATGACCGTTCCGGTGAGGTTAATGACCGGGAAGAGCGATGGGGCAATCTGGGATTCGAGAGACGCCTGAATTTGGGCTGTGATGACCGCCTGACTCGGAGGCTCTGAAGGTCTCTCTGGGCCGCGATGCTGGGCAAGGGTGGTTTGTATGCAGCGCTTAACGAGGGAGCGCCCATGGGATTCGCAGAGACCGGCGATGACCGGCCAGTTGAGTATTGCGTCGACCGAGGGAAGGTGTGCGGCTTGGGAGGCGCTTGAGTTCGCCTGGGGGTTGGAAGACTCGCCCGAACCGGGCAGAGCTTTGGGGTTCATGTTATTCGCTTCCGGGATAGAGCAGTAGGTTGGGTCCTGTTCGTGTGTAGCCTTTTTCGTCTACGAGCATATCAAGGGCGAGGCTTCCAATGTCGTCGGCCATGACATCGAGCAGGGGGTCCTTCTCTTGAATAAAAATCTTTAGATAAGTCTTACAGTCATCGCAGGTCTCGGCCCGCACGGCCGCCTTCGTGGCCGCCTTGGGATCGTCATCAATGATGAGGTAAGCAATGCCTCCCTCTTTGTAGCAAGAACTGCACTTGACTCGTTCCATATTCCACTCGGTCTGACAGAGCGAGCAGTAGAGGTATCGGGCGTTGGCACGATCGGGCTCCATGTGAACCACGCTGGCCGTTGGGCGCGACCCACAGCAAGGGCACAGGGAATGAACATCCGCGTTTTGAATATCTTCGACGGGCAACGACTGGGCAATGCGGGTGAAATAGACCTGGAGGGCTGCGCCCACGAAAGGGACTCGACGGGCATCTGCATTCTCGAGAACGGCCCCCGTCAGAATGGCATCTGCAAGAGACTCCACCTGGTTGGGTTCGGCCTCTAGATGCGCTGCGAAGGCCTTGGCCTCGTCTCGCAACGATTGGTCGAGTTTCTCGTCTTGGACCAAAGCGGAGAGCAGAGACTGGAGATCGGAACGCCATTGGGCTGCGCGATTAAATACAAGGTCGGCCACAGGCGGCATGCCGTGTTCACGGCTGTTCTGGAGAAGTGCAGGCGAGACAGGCTCTGCACTGGCTTGCGCGAAAATCTTTGACTGCGCGCGACAGACATGGGCCAGAAAACCAAGGTAAGGGCCCATTGGGCCGTCTTGGCTCGTGGCAAGGGCATCCATTCGCGAGGCGCGATTGGCAAATAGATTCTTGCAGTCTATCGGAAGAACAACCTTCGGCGCTTCCTGGACACGGTCCATTGAACCGTCGGTAATGATTGGTGTTGGCATAAGTCTCTAAAAAAAACGGCCTCCCTATTTGGGTAGGGAGGCCGGATGTTGCGGCTGACGATTGCTACTTATTGACCGACTTGAACCAGAGGGGATGGTGATGCTTGGCCCACGCCCTGGAGACGAACCCGGTTGTCATTGCCTGGATGGACCCCTTTACCCATAGAGCAGCGTACACGTGCACGATGATCGTGAGCATTAGGACAAATCCTGAAAAGGCATGAACAATCATGGCAATGCGAAGGGCATCGACCGAGAACATGTGGGAGAAGAACTCCCGCCACATGATCAGGCCACTGCCCATGAGCAGCACCATTGAGAGCAGCATGGCCCAGTAGGCAAGCTTCTGGCCCCCGTTGTATTTCCCGGCCTCGGGAAGGTTCTCGTCGCGGTTGTTGATGACATCACCGATCTGACCAAGCCACTGCTTGTCGTGGTCTTTGATGGTGTTGTCTGACAACTTCTGCAAGGCGAAGATCATGAAGGAGAGGAACATCAGCACCCCAAGAATAGGGTGCAGGAACCTCGACAACTCTCCGCCTCCGAGAACACCCGAGAGAAACCAGAATGACGGGTGGAAGAAGGCCAGACCCGAGCAGGCCAGCAGAATGAACAGGATTGCCGTGGCCCAGTGGTTGAGCCGTTCATTCGCTTCGTAGCGCTTAATTAAGCCTGACATGGTTAGACCTCCTCTTTCTCATCGACTACCTTTGGCCCCTTGATGAAGTAGTGGGCCAGTCCAGCAAGCACCGCTGCACCGAGTCCCCAGGAGAGGATGGTCTTGGTGACCCCCTTCCAGAGCGTGACGGTGGGTGCAATGGTTGGATCGCTGGGCAGACCGTTGTACGCATCGGGTCGATCGGCGTGACGCAGTACGTACATGACGTGTGTGCCGCCAACGCCCTGGGGATCGTATAGGCCGGCCTTCTGATAGCCACGCTCCTTCAGGTCGTTGACACGCTTCTCGCCGAGCTTCTTCATGTCTTCTTTGGAGCCGAACTTAATGGCCATGGTGGGGCATGCCTTGGCACAGGCAGGCTTCTCACCAACAGCCAGACGGTCGGAACAAAGGGAGCACTTGTGGGCCTTGTGATCGTCCTTGCTGATGCGGGGAATGTTGAAGGGGCAGCCAGCCACGCAGTATCCGCAGCCAATGCAGTTGTCCTTCACGAAATCCACCACACCGTTGTCGTACTTGACGATCGCACCTGGGGCCGGGCAGGCCTTGAGGCAGCCCGGGTCCTCGCAGTGCATACAGCCATCTTTGCGAATCAGCCAGTCGAGGCGCCCGTCCGCACTCTCCACCTCATTGAACCGCATGACGGTCCATGAGGCCGGTGTGAGGTCGGCCGGGTTGTCGTAGATGCCTACATTCGAACCAATTGCATCTCGCTTGTCGTTCCACTGCATACAAGCCACCTGGCAGGCCTTGCAGCCAATGCACTTGGACTCGTCGATCAGCTTGGCGACTTCGAGTTGCGGATTGGACTTCATCACCATCGGTGCCTTGGAGGCAGACCGATCGACAATGGTCATGGGTTGAGCATTTGCCATGGTCTTTCCTCCTTAGACTTTTGCGATGTTGACAAGGAACGCCTTGAACTCCGGCGTATTCGAGTTGGCGTCGGCCACGTAAGGCGTGAGTTCGTTGGCCAAGAAGCCATTCTTTGCCACTCCAACAAAACCGAAGTGGATGGGAATGCCCACTGTGTCAACACTCTGTCCGGCCGATTTGAGCCTTGGCATGCGCTTGGTCACGACCGCGGTGGCTTTGATCTCACCACGATCGTTCCAGACCTTCACCATGTCGCCGTTGCGGATGCCCTTGTCCTTGGCCAGGTCGGGGCTGATTTCCACGAAGGGACTCGGCTGCACGATGGCATTGGACTCCACGCTCTTGGTCCAGAAGTGGAAGTGCTCCGTGAGCCGGTAGGTGGTGGCCGCATAAGGGAACTTGTCCTTGGTGCCGAAGGTGCCCGCCACAGACTTGAAGATCCTCGAGGCGGGATTGCTGACCGCCTTCGGATTCGAGTTCATGGGGTTCTTGCCAATGGGCGTCTCGAACGGTTCGTAATGCTCCGGAAGCGGGCCCTCCGCCATGGCGGCGTAGAGATTGCCAACACCACCGGTGGTCATAATGAACGGTGAGGCCGCCTGATTGGTGGGAACCATATCGGGGACATCGACGCCGGACCACTTCTCGCCGTCCCAGCTGATACCAGGGCGCTGTGGATCCCAAGGCTTGCCCGATACGTCGGCACCTGCACGGTTGTAGAGCACCCGACGGTTGGCGGGCCAGGCGAAGCCCCAGTTGAGGAAGTTGCCCATGTTGCCCGGATCGCTCTTATCGCGGCGGGCCGTGAGGTTTCCTTTCTCCGACCAGCTGCCGGAGTAGAGCCAGTTGCCGCAGCTGGTGCTGCCGTCGTCCTTGAGTTGGCCAAATCCTGCGACTTGCCCCCCGGCCTTGACCGCGACTTCCTTGGTCTTGGGATCGAGGATCTCCGCTGCGGTCTTGCCAGAGATCTCCTTGAGGACCTCTTCCGCGGCAGGATACTTCGGATTGGAATAGTTCCAGGCCATCTTTAAGAACGGCTCGGCCCCCTTGCCACCTTCCTTCTGGTAAAGAGCGCGGAGTCGGGTGAACAATTCACCGATGATCTCTCGGTCGCGCTTGGCCTCGCCCGGGGGCTCGGCAGCAGCCCAGTGCCACTGAAGTACTCGACCCGAATTGGTGAACGTACCTTCATCCTCTGCAAAGCACGAGGAGGGCAGCCGGATGACCTCGGTCTTGATGTCGGCGGTGCTGACCTTGTTGAACTCACCGAAGTTCTTCCAGAACTCGGCCGATTCCGTCTCAAGCGCCTCGATGACAACGAAGTAATCGAGTTTGGAGAGAGCTTGAGCCAGTTTGGCCTTGTTCGGCAGCGCTGCGATGGGGTTAAAGCCTTGGCATACAAGGCCCTTGACCTCGCCGTTGACCATGCGTTCGAAGGTGTGCATGACGTCGTAGGACTGGTCCCGCTTGGGCAGGTAGTCGTAGGCGAAATTGTTTTCCTTCGTGGCGTTGTTGCCATACCAAGCCTTCATCAAACTGGTCTGAAACTTGGAAAAGTTCTTCCAGTAGTTGATGGCACCGGGACGAAGCTCTTTGGGAGTGCGCGTCTCGATGTACTTGGCATAGGTGGTATCGGCATCGGTCGGCGCGCTCAGATAACCAGGGAGGCTGGTTGCAAACGTGCACATGTCGGTGATGCCCTGCACGTTGGCATGGCCACGCAACGCATTGACACCACCACCCGCACGGCCCATGTTGCCGAGTAGCAATTGGATCATTGCCATGGTGCGGATGTTCTCCGACCCATGGGAGTGCTGTGTCCAGCCAAGGGCATAGAGAATCGTCATGACCTTGTCGGGCGTGCATGTGTCGCCGATCATCTCGGCCACCTTCATGAAGGATGCCTTGGGCGTACCGCAGACGTTCTCGACCATCTCGGGCGTGTAACGGCTGAAGTGCTTCTTCATGATCTGGTAGACGCAACGAGGATCGCGGAGACTCTCGTCAACCTTCACAAAGCCGTCGTCACCCTTCTCGAAGCCCCACGCGGACCGATCGTAGCTGCGCTTGTCTTCATCGTAGCCACTGAAAAGACCGTTATCGAAGGCGTACTTGTCACCGACGATGAAGGCCGCATTCGTGTACTTGACGACGTAGTCACGATGAATCTTGTTATTGCTCAGCAGGTAGTTAATGACGCCACCCAAGAACGCAATGTCGGTTCCCACACGCAAGGGCGCGTAGTAGTCGGCAATTGCGGCCGAGCGGGTAAATCGAGGATCCACCACCACCAAGCGGGCCTTGCGATGCTCCATGGCCTCGGTCACCCACTTGAAACCGCAGGGGTGTGCTTCGGCGGCGTTGCCACCCATCACCAGCACCAAATCTGCATTGCGGATGTCAACCCAGTGGTTGGTCATCGCACCACGCCCAAACGTCGGAGCCAAACTGGCCACCGTCGGGGCATGTCAAATACGTGCTTGTGTGTCCAACGCGACCATTCCCAGGCCGCGTGCCATCTTAATTGTTAGGTATCCCGACTCGTTGCTCACAGCGCTTGAGACAAAAAACGAAGAGCTGTTCCAGCGATTGACGGTAACGCCATCTTTGTTGGTCGCGATGAAATTCGCATCACGATCCTTCTTCATGTGGCGGGCGATTCGATTGAATGCCTCGTCCCACGAGATCTGCTTCCACTCGCTCGAGCCAGGCTCGCGCACCTGAGGGTGCAGCAAGCGCTTGGGTGAGTGGACCATGTCGAGAAGACCGGCACCCTTCGGGCAGAGCGTGCCCTTGTTAACGGGATTGTCGGGGTCGCCCTCGATGTGAATGATCTTTTGCTTGCCTTGCTCTTCGCGGCTGTACATCACCACGCCGCAGCTCACGGAGCAGTACGGGCAAGTGCCTCGGGTTTCAGTTGTTCGGGCCAGCTTAAAGGCCCGGACCTCAGCAACCGCGGAATTGGAGACAAGCCCCAGACCCACGGCTGAAGAGGTCGCAATGCCCGCCGAACAGACCTTGAAGAACTGTCGGCGAGAGAGTGGTGCGTTCATAGCGTCTCTCCAAAAGGTTGAACACAGGTGCTCGGGTCCCAAGACCCTTGCT
>JBJOGU010000056.1:0-4519 GCA_046048075.1 Pseudomonadota bacterium | reverse complement strand
CCAAGGTCTTCTTCGAGGTAGAGGCGGATGCCGCGGCTATGGGTCTCGTTGGCCACAATGCCAAAGGTCGAGGTGCCAAAGAAGTCTTGGGTGACCGAGCGCCAGAGGTCCCAGATGGGCTTGATGGTGGTGTGTTTCTCTCGCTCAATGAAGGGCTCGGGATCGAGTTCCAGCAACTCGCCCAGACTGCGCAGAAAAGAGGTGGTGCTGTGCAGGCCAATGGGGGCCTGGAGATAAGGACGATCGAGGGCCTCGCAGAGCAGACGACCAAACTCGCGGTACATGCAGACGTTCACATGGGCCTCGGCGAGCTTGGGAATGTCTTGCAGATGACAGCCCAAGGGGAAGACGATGTTGACCTCGGCACCAATGCCCTCGATGAGGCGGCGAATCTCTGCGAGATCGCTGGGCATATTGAACATGCCGTATGCCGGCCCGAGGATGTTCACCTTGGGTTTGTTGTCTTTGCTCAATGGCTTGGCAGCTGGAACCGCGCGCGGACCATACTCTTGCCAGAGCCAGAGCATGGCGCGATTGGCCGACTGCCACTGGTCCTCATCGATGGTGCGCGGAAGAAAGCGCGCAATCGAGGTGCCCTCGGGGGTAACACCACCACCGATCATCTCGGCAATTGAGCCCGTGACCACCACCGCGGGAAGCTCGGGGTCGAGCACCGCATGGGCGCGTTTCATGGCACCTTCGGTGCCCTCGCGGCCCAGCTGCTCTTCGGCCAGGCCAGTGACCACAATGGGAAGTTCGTGCGGGGGAAGTGCATCGGTGTAATGCAGCACCGAAGTGACCGGCAGATTCTCACAGCCCACGGGGCCATCGATCACCACCTGCAGCCCCTTGACTGCAGTAAACACATAGACAGCGCCCCAATAGCCGCCGGCTCGATCGTGATCGAGCACCATCATGCGCCCATCTCCTCGGCCTTGCGCTTGGCCGCTGCGCGCTCATTCTTGCGACGCATCATGCTCTTGAATTCGGGATAGGCCTGGGGCTTGTCTTCCCAGACCCCGGCCTGATCGCCCATGCCCGCCTCACCAAAGAACGCCTTCATGGATTCGAATCGGGGGCGATTGCCCATGGCCGCATTGATAACCGTGGCCAGAGAACCGGCACCGGCCGCACCCATGAGTGGACGGGCCGATATGAGGTTGGTGAAATAGAGCGCTGGGATACAGGCCTGCTTGGCCGCCTGCACCACGGGGGTGGTGCCAATCACCAGATCGGGCGAATGCGCATGCATTGCCGCAAGGTCATTCTCGAGTGATGCACGGTACTGGACCGCAACACCACGGGCCTCGAGCCATTGGCGATCGGCCGCACTCGCATCGGTGCGAGGACATGCCGTGCCGACATAGGTCACCGTGGCGCCGCTCTCGATGAGCAGACGTGCAACGATTAATTCAGACCCCTCGTAGCCACTGACTTGAATGCGCCCTTTGATGGGCGTGCGGGCCAGCGCTGCAGCAATTCCTGGCAGCACCGCCTGCTTGGCGGCATCGATCTTCTCTTGGGCCACACCTGCAGCACGGCCAATCGATTCGATCCAGTTGGAGGTTCCCTCGTAACCCACCGGTGCCGAGCCAATAATGGGCCGACCCGCTGCTTCGAAGACACGCATGCAACCGGTATAGAAGGGATGTATGGCAGCGACCACCGAGCAGTCGAGCGCGGCATAGAGTTCGCGCCACTCGCGGGTGGGCACCACGGGACCGACTGCCAGGCCCATGGGAGCGAGCATCTGGGCAATGACCATGGGATCGGCGGGGAACATCTCGCCAAGCAGCGTGACCGTGGGCAGTGCGGAGCGGCCCTGGCGGGGTGCTGCAACCGGCCCCGACTGGATCTCGGTGACCGCGTAGTTGAGCATGGCCGCCGAGAGCACATCTTTGGCCTCGGCATGGGTGGGAACACCGAAGCCGGGAACATCGATGCCGATGATGCGAACGCCATTGATCTGGTCGGGCAGCAACTGCAGCGGCACGCCACTGGCAGTGGGCACACAGAGGTTGATCACCACAATGGCATCGAGTGATTCGGGATCGGCCTGGGCATAGACCGCGTCACGAATGTCTTCGAAGAGCTTGCCCGTGACGAGGGTCTCGGAATTAAAAGGCACATAGCCCACGCTTCGACGCGCGCCATAAAAATGCGAGGTGAAGGTGAGGCCATACACACAGCAGGCCGAGCCCGACAAGATGGTGGCGGTGCGGCGCATGCGAAGGCCCACTCGAAGCGAACCGAATGCCGGGCACATGCTCTGTGGTTGGTCGTGCGGGCCCTTGTCTTGCAGCGACTTGGTTTTCCCACAGGTGTGTTCATTGGGCGCGACCACCGCCTGCGCTGGATCCGATGGGTTCGGTGCCACGGGGGTGATGGGGATGGGCGCGCGGGCGTTCATTGCTCTAGGCCTTGTCGTAGATGACCTCGAGCGATGGGCGAACGCATTCTTCGCGACCCATCATGTCCACAATGGTGGCGGGCTCGAGCACCACATTTCGACCCACCGAGTCGGCCGAGAAGAGGCCCAGCAGATCATCTTGCGAGAGGGGTTTGGGTCGCACCGGTGGGGCCTCGGCCACATTGGTGGCAAGGGTCTCGAACATGGGCGCCCACTGCGTGCCAGGCCTGCCAATGATTTCGTAAGAAGCACTCTTGCGACGAATGTCTTCATGCGCAGGTATGGCCGAGAGAACCGGTATGCCAGCGCGCTCGGCAAAGGCCGCCGCCTCTCCGGTGCCGTCGTCCTTGTTGATGACCATGCCAGCCACGCCCACATTTCCGCCGAGTTTGCGGAAGTACTCCACCGCAGAGCAGACGTTGTTGGCCACGTAGAGCGACTGCAAATCGTTGCTGCCGACCACAATCACCTTCTGACACATATCGCGCGCAATGGGCAGACCAAAACCGCCACAGACCACATCGCCCAAGAAGTCGAGCAAGACGTAATCGAAGCCCCAGTCGTGGAAGCCGAGCTTCTCGAGGGTCTCGAATCCGTGAATGATTCCGCGACCACCGCAGCCACGGCCGACCTCGGGACCACCGAGTTCCATGGCAAAGACACCATCGCGCTTGAAGCAGACATCGCCGATGGAGACGGCCTCGCCCGCAAGCTTCTTCTTCGATGAGGTCTCGATGATGGTGGGGCATGCCTTGCCACCGAAGAGCAGAGAAGTGGTGTCGCTCTTGGGATCGCAGCCAATGAGCAAGACCTTCTTGCCCTGCTGGGCCATCATGTAGCTGAGATTGGCCAGTGTGAAGCTCTTGCCGATTCCACCCTTGCCATAGATGGCAATGATCTGCGTGGCCTTGGTGACTTCGCCCGTGTGAACGGGATCGGGCTCGATTGCGGCCTCGGCCTGCAGGCGAGTCTTGGCCTGAAACTGCACTGGCGCACCGGCCAGATTGGTGTCCGTCACGCTCATTGAATTCCCCTCCAATCCATGACCACTTTCAGGGCCGATGGATCTTCAAATGCGCATTGGTAGGCCTCGGCCGCATGGTCTGCGCCGAGTTGATTGGTAATGAGTCCGTCGAGACTGAGCACCCCCTCGCGCACCATTGCGGTCACTGCACGGAGGTCATTGGGCTGCCACTGGGCGGCCACCTGAAGAGAGAGTTCCCGCATGAATGCCGGGGCGAAATCAAAGCTCAGCGGCTGACTATAGAAGCCTGCGAGCACCAAGCGACCGCCGGGCCGAAGATGCGCAATCCACTGATTCATTGCGCTGCCGGCACCACTGGCATCGACAATCGATTCAAACATTTGGCCCTTGCTCGAGGCGGGGTCGCGAAGGATGTAACCCTGGGCACCCTCGAGTCGCTCGGCCTGGGTATCCCAGACGGTGGGGTTGCCACCGCGAGCCACCACAATGCGGGCCATGAGTCGGCCCATGACGCCGTGGCCAACGATGAGATCGGGCAGATTGGCACCGGCCATTTCAACGGCGTGATAGGCCGTGGCAGCCAGCGCAAAGAGAACGCCCTTCTCTTGAAGATCGGGGCCGATTTCCACGACACGATCGGACGCGGTGACCAATTCGGATGAGGCCCCGCCGAACAGACCGCGCACCGACCCGTAGCAGTTGGCACCCGGCACGAAGACGACGCTGCCCTTTGCAATGGGCGAGTCTGCACCCGCCTCGATGACTTCGCCCACCGATTCATAACCAGGCACGAGCGGATAGCCCATGCCGGGGAACGGGGGCATTTCGCCGGTATAGAAGAGTCGCTCGGTGCCGGTGCTGATTCCGCTAAACCAGGTGCGAACCCGGACATCGGCGGGACCCAAGGCACTCAGTGGCAGTTCGGCAAGACGCAGTTTACGTGGGCCGTCGAGTAGAACGGCCTTGGCGGTATGTGCAGAGGCGGCAGTCATTGCGCGGCTAACTCTGACTTGGACAATGTAAGTACTTCATGACACCCCAATCGTATTCTTTTGTTGACGCATGTCAATGTCTTTTTAAGTTGACACTTGTTGCGCAGCGTCATGGGGGGCGCCATCGCGGCT
>JBJOGU010000055.1:0-3099 GCA_046048075.1 Pseudomonadota bacterium | reverse complement strand
GGATTGACATGAAGCTCATCACAGCAGTCATCAAGCCCTTCAAGCTCGACGAGGTCCGCGAGGCCCTCTCGGGCATCGGTGTCCAGGGCATCACCGTGACCGAGGTCAAAGGCTTCGGTCGTCAGAAAGGCCACACCGAGTTGTATCGCGGGGCCGAGTATGTGGTCGACTTTCTTCCCAAGGTGAAGATCGAAGTGGCCGTGGCCGACGATCTCACCGAGCGTGCAATTGAGGCGATTGAGGCCGCCGCGCGCACCGGAAAGATTGGCGACGGAAAGATCTTCGTCTCGAGCCTGGAGTCGGTGATTCGTATTCGCACCGGCGAAACGGGCAACGACGCCCTCTAACCCCATCGCACACGAGGAATAATCATGAAAACTCTTTCTGTAAACCCGATGGGCCCCAGGGCACTATTGGGATTTCTAATCGCCGCGGCAGGACTCGCGGCATTGCCTGTCCTGGCCCAGACGGCCCCCGAGGCGGCCCCGGCGGCTGCGGCCGCGGTGGAAGCCGCCAAAGAGGCGGTAAAGGTAGAGGTCGTCAAGGGCGATGTGGCCTGGATGATGGTGTCGACCCTTTTGGTGACCTTCATGGCCGTGCCCGGCCTTGCGCTGTTTTACGGCGGACTGGTGCGCACCAAAAATATGCTCTCTGTGCTGATGCAAGTGATGGTGGTCTTCTCGCTCATCTCGGTTCTATGGGCGATATACGGCTACAGCCTGGCGTTCACGGAGGCCAACCCCATCTTCGGAGGTGTCTCCAAGCTCTTCTTGGCTGGTGTCACACCAGACTCTCTTGCGGACACCTTCACCGATACGGTGAAGATTCCCGAAATGATCTTCGTGGCCTTCCAATGCACCTTTGCTGGCCTGACCTGTGCGCTGATTGTGGGTTCGTTTGCCGAACGCATTAAGTTCAGTGCCGTGCTTCTTTTCTCGGTGCTCTGGTTCACCTTCGCCTACATTCCAGTGGCCCACATGGTCTGGGGCCCTGGCGGATACCTCCTTGATAAAGGCGCGCTCGACTTTGCTGGCGGCACTGTGGTTCACATCAACGCAGGTGTGGCAGGCCTTGTTGGTGCTTATGTGCTGGGCAAGCGTGTTGGCTACGGCAAAGAGCCCATGCCCCCGCACTCCCTGACGCTAACCATGGTGGGTGCCTCCATGCTCTGGGTCGGCTGGTTTGGATTCAATGCCGGCTCCAACCTGGAGGCGACCTCCGGTGCAACCCTGGCATTTGCCAACACCTTGTTTGCAACGGCTGCTGCGGTGCTGGCCTGGTGCTTGGGTGAGTCGATTTTCCGAGGCAAGGCTTCCATGCTGGGTGCTGCCTCAGGTGCTGTGGCCGGCTTGGTAGCGATTACGCCTGCATGCGGTTCGGTTGGAATCATGGGGGCGCTAATGATCGGGGCACTCTCCGGATTCATCTGCCTCTGGGCGGTCTCGCAACTCAAGAAAGCACTCGGTGCAGACGATTCCTTGGATGTGTTCGGTGTTCACGGCATCGGCGGAATACTGGGTGCCATTCTCACCGGTGTATTCACGGCCCCCTCATTGGGTGGCACTGGGGCCGATGACTTTTCGATCGGCAGCCAGGTGGCCATCCAGGCCGAGGGCGTGATCATCACCATCGTGGTCTCCGCAGTGGTGGCCTTCATTGCCTACAAGATCACCGACATGGTGGTAGGACTGCGTGTCTCGGAGGAAGAAGAGCGCGAGGGTCTGGACGTCAGTTCACACGGCGAGAAGGCCTACTACATGTAACTGTTTTTGCAGTCACCGCAGCACGCTTCATTTTTCATTCTCCTCGTGGCCTCCCCCGGCCACTTTCCAGCCCGCGATGCTCTTAAAGATCGCGGGCTTTTTCATCTCAGGGGGATAGAATGGTCGGCTATGTCCAATCTGTTGAGCCCCGACCTCCAGCCAAGTCTCTGCGGCCCCCTGCTAGAAATGGAGAGACTGGTCTTGCGACAGAGCATTGAGGTGGAGCACTGGTTTCGCTCTCAGTGGCGGGTCCACCCGCCACCCTTTTATGCCTCGGTGGACCTGCGCAATGCCTGCTTCAAGCTCGCGCCTGTGGACACCAATCTTTTCCCGGGTGGATTTAATAATCTGGCCGACTCGGCCCTGCCCGTGGCGGTTCAGGCACTGATGTCCGGAATCGAGCACCACTGCCCCGACATCCGAAGGGTTTTGCTCATTCCAGAGAACCACACCCGCAACCAGTTCTATTTGAGCAATGTGGCGCAACTCACCGAACTGCTCCGACAGGCCGGCCTAGAGGTTCGTATTGGCAGTCTGCTGGCAGAAATTGCTGAGCCCACACGTATCCATGGCCAGCGACCCGACGGGGTTGCCTTCTCACTCATGCTTGAGCCCTTGGTTCGGCGCGACGACCGTCTTGGCCTCAAGGAATTTGATCCCTGCCTGATTCTGCTCAACAACGACCTCTCGGCAGGGGTTCCTGAGATTTTGCAAGGCCTCAATGGGCAGCGTGTCTTTCCGCCGCTGCATGCGGGCTGGTCATCACGAAGAAAATCCGAGCACTTTGAGGCCTATCGCCATGTGGCGGGGGAGTTTGCGGAACGACTGCAGATTGACCCCTGGCTCATCGATCCTTATTTCGAGCGTTGCCAAGAGATCGATTTTCACTCTCGAGTGGGCGAGGACTGCCTGGCGGAAAAGGTCTTCAAGGTGCTCGAGAAGGTGAAGGCCAAATACCAAGAGCATGGCGTGGATAGAACGCCTTATGTCGTGGTCAAAGCCAATGCCGGCACCTATGGCATGGGCGTAATGACCGTCAAAGACCCCTCGGAAATCATCCAGCTAAATCGCAAACAACGAAACAAGATGGCGGTGATCAAAGAAGGCCTCGCGGTCAGTGATGTCCTTATTCAAGAGGGCGTTCACTCTTACGAAACCGTTCGCGACGGTGCGGGCGAGGCGGTGGCCGAACCGGTGGTCTACATGATCGATAAGTACGTGGTCGGTGGCTTCTATCGCGTCCACTCCGAGCGTGGGCCCGACGAGAATCTCAATGCGCCGGGTGCCAAATTTGTGCCGTTGCCCTTTGCGAGCGGCTGCCAGCAGCCACTGAGCC
>JBJOGU010000054.1:0-9673 GCA_046048075.1 Pseudomonadota bacterium | reverse complement strand
CCCCACGCTTGAGCTCTCGAAGCAAAGCCTCGCGGACTGTCGAGGGCGACTCCCGTCGCACCATTGTCTTGATCGCAAGGCGCTTTTGGGGCGCAGTCGCAATCACGGAGAAATCACGAATACCTTCGAGGCTCATGGCCAATGTTCGCGGAATAGGCGTGGCCGTGAGCGTCAAGACATCCACTTCGGCGCGAAGGTTTTTGAGCGCCTCTTTCTGGCGAACGCCGAAACGATGCTCCTCGTCGATGATGACCAAACCCAAGCGGTGGAAGGAGGTCTGTGCAGAGAGAATCTTGTGAGTGCCAATCACGATATCGACCTCACCGGACTCCAAGCCAGCCAGGGCCTGCTGAATCTCTTTTGCGGTCTTAAAGCGCGAGAGCTCGGCGATTCGAACGGGCCAGCTACTGAATCGATCCTGGAAGGTTTGAAAGTGCTGCTCCGCCAAGAGGGTGGTTGGGCAGAGAACGGCCACCTGCTTGCCATCGAGCACGGCGATGAAGGCGGCACGAAGGGCGACCTCGGTCTTGCCAAAGCCGACATCCCCGCAGATGAGACGGTCCATGGGCTTGTCTTTGACCATATCCTGAACAACCGCATGAATAGCGGCCAATTGATCGGGTGTCTCTTCGAATCCGAATCCGTCGGCAAAGCGTTCGTAATCGCGGGGTTCGAAGCGAAAGGAATGCCCCTGTCGGGCAGCCCGTCTCGCATAGAGATTGAGTAGTTCGGCAGCGGTATCTCGGGCCTGCTTGGCCGCCCGGGCCCGAGCACGCTCCCATTGACCACTTCCCAATGAATGAAGCGGGGCTGCATCAGGGCTGGTTCCGCTATAGCGTCCAATCAGGTGCAGTTGGGAGACCGGTACATAAAGAACGCTGTCGCCCTGATAGGTGAGCTTTAGACACTCGGTCTCGCCCTCGCCCAGGTCGAGGTGTTCGAGGCCTCGATAGCGGCCAATCCCATGCTGGAGATGCACGACCGGGTCGCCCGGTTTGAGCTCCGATAGATCGCGAATGATTGCATCGACATTGGTCTCTCGAGCCTTTCCACCTTGGCGTCGCCGGCGCTCCATCTCTGCGAATAGTTCGGTCTCGGTGATGAGCGTTAGGCCAAGCCAGGGGGCCCTGAAGCCCGCCTGGACTTGCGCGCTCCAGGTGAGCAGTGCGCCCGGCTTCGGAGAGGTTTCTATGACCTGTTGCCAGCTGTCCACCGAATCGCAGGCAATGTCGGCTTCGGCGAGATACTGCATCAGGGTCTCCTCCCGCCCCTTGGTCTCGGCGACCATCACGATTTTCTCGCCTTGTTCCTGTGCCGCTGAGAGCACATCGACGAGCCTCGCCAGAGGATTTGCTGCTCGACGATCGGCTCGAACATCGGGGACGGCCTGGCTCAAGCCCTCCGACTGTGGCCTTGAGATCGTCAGGCGCGACCAGGCCTTTGAGAGAAGAAAGAACTCTTCTGGCGATAGAAAGATCTGATCGGGTGGCAGCACGGGCCGCTCGATATCGTGCTTTAGAAACTCGTGGCGCGATCGGGCATCGGCCATCGACTCCTGCATGGAGGGCTCGATGTTGCCCAAGAAGACCAACTCGGCCTGGGGGTGCAGGTACTGGAAGATGCTTCCAAGTGGCTCTTCAAAAAGAAGGGGCAGGTAATACTCAATACCTGCACCAAAGACCCCATTGGCGGCATCCCGGTATAGGCTGCAGCGCGATGGGTCTCCCTCAAACTGCTCGCGCCACTTCGCACGAAGCCGCATGGCGGAGGACTCATCTCGGGGATACTCGCGCCCTGGCAGGAGGCGAATCTCAGTGACGGGATGGATGGTTCTTTGACTGTCTGGATCAAAGACTCGAAGCGAGTCGACCTCATCGTCGAGGAGTTCGATTCGATACGGAAGAGTGCTCCCGGTGGGAAAGAGATCGATGATTCCGCCGCGCAGGGCATACTCCCCCGGAGATACAACCTGGCTCACAGGGTTATAGCCCGCGGTGCGGAGTTGCTCGCGAAGGCTCTCGAGCCGCAATGACTGACCGGGTTTAATAAAAAAGGTATTGGCCGCCAGAAAGCTCGGCGGGCAGATTCGTTGCAACGCCGTGGCTGCGGAGACCACAAGCACGTCGACCCTGCCTTGCAGAGACTCGTAAAGAGCGAGCAGTCGATCGGATATCAGGTCTTGGTGGGGAGAAAAGGCCTCGTAGGCAAGCGTCTCCCAATCACTCAGCAGACGAACACAGAGGGCGGGATTGAACTGACTGAGTTCGCCAGCCAGTCGGGTTGCATGGGCTGCATCGCTTGCAACAATGAGGGCTCCGGCGCCCTGGTGGCGATTCTGACCAATCAGCTCCTCGGCCCAACCGGACAGCAGAAGACTGTCGGCCGAGCCATGCTCCATGGGGAGGGCCAGCGACTGCCCGGCCACCGGTCGTGTCTTTTCGTGCAGGGCAATGGGGTCGCGAAGCCATGCTTTGGCCTCGGCAAGGGTGCTCATCTGTTAATTTTAGGGCCATGCAAGCAAAGACCCGGTTTCTTCTGACTCGAGGCGAGGCCCTCGGCTGGGCAAGCGCATCCCGAAAGAGTGCATCGGCCCACGGTTCCTCCGGTTCCAAGGCACGATGTATCTGGGCCGTCATTCCGGCCGCGGGCTCGGGCAGTCGCGCGGGTCTCTCAAAGCCCAAGCAATATTGGCCCCTCGAGACCGGCGTTCCGATGCTTGTCCAGACCATCTCCGCACTCGCGGTGCTGGGGAGTCGCACAGACTTTGCTGGCATTTTGGTGGTCCTTGCGCCGAACGACGAAGATTGGATGTCAAGTCGACTGGATTCAATTCTCTGCAACCACCCTCGCATTGCCTCGACTGGCCTTCGGCTGGCCGCGGTCAAGGTTGGGGGCGACAGTCGGTCGGCTTCGGTCTTGGCAGGGCTTGAACTGATTGCTCAGGGCTGCAGAGAAGAGGCCACCGAAATGGATTGGGTGCTCGTTCACGATGCGGCCAGGCCTTGGGTAAGAGAGTCAGAGCTCAATCGGCTGCTCGAGTATGGTCTGGCCAGCACCCACGGGGCCATTCTTGCCCTTCCCATTGCGGATACCGTCAAACGTTCGGAGGGTGGGGATGTGGCAGACGGTGGGCGCATCGCCGAGACCGTGCCTCGGGATGGACTCTGGGCCGCGCAGACGCCCCAGATGTTTGCGCTCGGTGGGCTTGTGAAGGCGCTTCATCTGCATCCCGAGGCCACCGATGAGGCCAGTGCAATGGAGCATGCGGGGCGGTTTCCCAATCTGGTGCCGGGCCATCGCTCCAACATTAAAATGACTTTTGAAGAGGATTTTGTGGACGCATCCAAAGACCAGAAGGCGCGCAGCACCCAGGTCATGGCAGATGACTTTCCCCGCGTGGGCACAGGATTTGATGTCCATGCCCTGGTAGAGGGACGTCGGCTTATGATCGGAGGCGTTCACATCCCCCATGAAAAGGGGTTGCTCGGACATTCCGATGCCGACGTGCTTCTTCATAGCATTGCCGATGCGATTCTTGGTGCTGCGGGTCTCGGGGATATCGGCAAGCATTTCCCCGATACAGACCGCGCTTACCAAGATGCCGACAGTCGCGTTCTCCTGCGAACGGTGGTGGCGCGTGTCGCTGGTCTGGGTCTTCGGGTCTGGCAACTCGATGCGACCATTATTGCCCAGGCCCCGAAGATGGCGCCCCATATCGCCGCCATGATCCACAACATCAGTGAAGACACCGGTTGTGGCCTGGTGAATGTCAAAGCCACGACCACAGAGCACTTGGGTTTCACTGGTCGCGCGGAAGGCATTGCTGCGCAGGCTTCGGTGGTTCTTCGCGCAGTTACTGCTTAATCCCATGGGACTTGGTTACCCCGCCTTGGTCGTGGATACATCCGGCTCGGTGACATCGCTTGTTCTCGTAATTGGGCCGAAGGATTGGCTTGCCGCCTCATCCCCCTCGGGTCGGTCTCAGGCCAGCGACCTCCTGCCGATGGGCGGCCGCCTTCTCGACGAGGCAGGGATTGAATGGCGTTCACTTAGGGGTCTGGCAGTGGTGCATGGTCCCGGTTCCTTCACGGGGTTGCGCATTGGTGTGGGGTTTGTCCAAGGACTTGCCACTGCGCTTGGTCTTCGGGTGATGTTGATCAGTGCCTTTGAAGCTGTTGCCCGCTGGTTTGTTGATACCCGTGGCATTCATACGGACGCTGTCCTTGAGGTTCTGTTCGATGCCCGTCTCGGGGAGAGTTATCGGGCGCTCGTTCAGTGGCGCCCCGGCCAGAGGAGTCTTCAGCTGGTGGGTGATCCAGCGGTGGTGATCGCGGGCCAGGCCATTGAGGGTGTGGAGCGGGTTCAGGCGCCGAGTCACTCTGAGCTACAGAGTCCCAAGGCAGCCTGCCCGAGTGCATGCAGCCTTGCGGGTTGGGCGGCTGCCGTAATGGGTGATCGAATCGCAGGTGCTGACGCATCGCTTCATTTAGTGGATGTTGCCCATGCCCAGCCGCTTTATGTGCGCGAGCGGGTTGCCCAGACGATTGAGGAGCGACAGTCAGAATCCGCAATGCGAATGCGGCCCATGCAACTGAGTGATTTGGCCTCCATCATGGTGATCGAGAACCAGGCCTATCCGCATCCATGGACGACGGGAAACTTCAAGGACTCGCTTGCGGCGGGCTATGTGGGAGAGGTCTTGGTGGATCAGGGCGTGATGGTGGGCTACTTGGTTTGGATGCAAGTGGTCGATGAGGCCCACCTCTTGAATTTCACCATTGCGCCTGCTCGGCATCGACGGGGCCTTGGCCAATGGATGCTCATGAGATGGATGGCTGGGCTTCGGGCACTGGGAATCGATCGGGTGTTGCTTGAGGTTCGGCCGAGCAATCGAGCGGCGCTGCGTCTCTATCAACGGAATGGCTTCGACGAGATTGGAATGCGAAAGGGCTACTACCCCGATAGCGATGGACAACGAGAAGATGCCCTGGTTCTTGCCCGCGGTGTCAGTGGCCTCGCGAGTCGCGAGTCGGCGGAGTGTGCCGCATGATGTCCGCCTCGGCGCTATCGGTCTTGGGGCTGAACCCCGTCTGGACTCAGCGTGCAGTGACCAGGCGGCCCTTGCGAATCGTGTTGGACGCATCCATTCGTGACTCGGCTGCGCACCGCGTCGTTTCCGCAATGGTCGACCATGTTTTTATGGGTCGAGAGACAGTAAGGCACTGGTCCGATGAAGAAGTGGCATCCGGCAGTGGGCTTTGCCTGCGGATTCGACTCGTGGGTGAGGGCGCCCCACCGTTGGCCTCGGGCGATGAGAAGGTGGTCTGGATTCCTGATCAGACAGCCTTTCGCCAGGGCGTATCACGGCGTCGTGTCTGGGAGGATCTCGTTGCGATGCGAAATTCCATGATGGAAGGCTAGGGTTTCAAAGACCTACAATGGGCGCATGTCTCGGCCCATTGAACTGCGCATTCATCCATCGGCGATGCGTGCGAACCTCCAGCGAATTCGGCAACTCTCTCTCGGGTCCTCGGTCTGGGCGGTAATCAAGGCGCGAGGTTATGGCCATGGACTCGAGGCGGTGGTCGATGGCTTTGCACAGGCGGACGGTCTCGCGGTCTTGGACATCGAGGAGGCGGTCTTTCTTCGGAATCGCGGATGGACCAGGCCCGTTCTATTGCTCGAGGGTGCCTTCGATGAAAGTGACTTGGAAGAGGCCCACCGGCTCGGTCTCGATATGGTGGTCCACTCCCATGAGCAGATCAATCGGCTCTTTGCGCGTTACGAACGCAGCGAGTCAAAGGGCGCCTTGGGTCGGGTATGGATCAAGCTCAATACCGGAATGAATCGTTTGGGATTCGCATCGGCCAGCCTGCCCTGGTTGGCCGAACGCGTTGAGCAGATGCGTCGGCTCCTGCCAGCGGGCGTTGGCATGATGACCCACTTCGCCAGCGCGGAGGATGCCGAGGGCGTTCATTCGCCCCTTCGCCTCTTTAAGGCAATGACGACCCGACTCGATCGACATGCCAATGAACCGCTCTCGGTGGCCAATTCCGCGGCAGCCTTTCGTCATCCCGATGCCAGATCTGGCTGGCTGCGCCCGGGGCTTGCACTCTATGGCGCAAGCCCATTGCCAGACCATTCGTCCAACCAATTGGGCCTGGTTGGTGCGGCATCGCTGCGGAGTCGACTCATCTCGATTCAGAGCCTCGAGGCAGGCGATTCGGTTGGCTATGGCGGCCGATTCGTCGCCAAGCGTTCGATGCGAATTGGTGTGGTTGCCGCCGGTTATGCCGATGGCGTGATGCGAACCACGCCCGACGGCACACCGCTCTGGGTGAGCGGGCATCTCTGTCCATTGGTTGGGCAGGTCTCGATGGATATGCTCACTGTGGACCTCTCTCGCCATCCATCCGCCGAGGTGGGGGCCGAGGTCGAACTCTGGGGGAAGTGCTTGCCGATTGATACTGTCGCTAAGCACTGCGGTACCTCTGCCTATGAGCTCATGACTGGAGTCACAGAGCGCGTCCCCAGACGATTGTCGGACGGCTAGTTGCATGGCAAAAGAGAAGTTGGCGTTTGTATGCCAGGCGTGTGGCCAGGCCTTTGCCAAGTGGCAGGGACAGTGCGATGGCTGCGGCAGTTGGAACACCCTCGAGTCGGGACTGGGTGGCGGTAGGGCCGCCTCGGGCTTTGCGCCAAGCGCAGGCATTCAGCGGCTCTCCGATGTTCAACTCAGCGAACAGCCGCGTTGGAGCATGGGGCTCGACGAGTTCGATCGCGTCTTGGGCGGTGGAATGGTTCCTGGTGGGGTGGTCCTGCTCGGCGGCGATCCAGGAATTGGCAAATCGACCTTGTTGCTGCAGGCCCTCTCAGAGCATTCTGCGGGCAATCCCAAGCAGCGGCTTTTGTATGTCACCGGTGAAGAATCCAGTGAACAGGTAGCCATGCGCGCGCGAAGACTGGGGCTGACCGAGGCGGCGCTGGCATCAATCCAAATTCTTGCAGAGACTCAGCTCGAGCGCATCTTGTTGGTCCTGGAGAAGACCAAGCCGCAGCTCGTGGTCGTCGACTCGATTCAAACGGTTTTTTCAGAGGCCATTGGCTCAGCCGCCGGTTCGGTCTCCCAGGTTCGCGAGTCGGCGGGTCAACTCACGCGTTGGGCCAAGTCCTCGGGCAGTGGTTTGTTCTTGGTGGGCCATGTCACCAAAGAGGGCGCACTCGCCGGTCCCCGCGTGCTTGAGCACATGGTCGATGCGGTGCTCTATTTCGAGGGTGATGCTCAGGCCTCGTTTCGAGTGGTGCGGGCAGTCAAGAACCGATTCGGAACTGTCAATGAGTTGGGTGTGTTTGCAATGACCGACCGGGGCCTGCGGCCCATCTCGAATCCCTCGGCACTCTTTTTGTCCGAGGCGCAACTTGGTTCCTCCCATGCCAACTCGAGTCGCGTGCCGGGGGCCTGTGTGGTTGCAACCCAAGAGGGGACTCGGCCTCTTCTGGTTGAAGTGCAGGCACTGGTCGATCAGGCGCAGTCGGGGGCACCGCGCCGACTTTGTGTGGGACTCGACCCACAGCGACTGGTCATGCTCCTGGCCATCCTTCACAGGCATTGCGGCATTGCCTGCTTCGATCAGGATGTCTATTTGAATGCCGTTGGTGGTGTTCGCATTCAAGAGACCGCGGCCGACCTGGCCATTCTTGCTGCAGTGGTCTCGTCCTTGCGTAACCGTCCCCTGCAATCCGGCCTGATCATCTTCGGGGAACTCGGGCTCGCCGGCGAGATACGGCCCTCCCCGCGTGGACAGGAGCGGCTGCGAGAAGCTGCACGTCTTGGGTTCACAAAGGCGCTCGTTCCCGAGGGCAATGCCCCGAAGAAGTCCATCGATGGGATTGAGATTCTTCCGGTACGCCGCCTTCAGGACGCGTTGGAAAAACTCTTCTGAATGGCCTGGGCGCAGAGGCGCCCGCCAATCACTGCCGACTCAATCGTTGCTGGGAATCCAATCGCCATGTCGTCGGCGGCCCGCCATATTTGGGCCACCCCTGTTTGAGGCACACCCCAGGCGCGACCGCTATCGACGGTCTCGGCCGTGCAGGCCCATGTGGCGTGGCGTTCATGGGTCAACCGAGTCTCGGTGGTCGACTCGGAGAGCGGTGTTGGGATCGATCGGCGCATTGCATCTTCCGCGCTCTCCCAGTCACTGGTGGGGTGAATCGCACTGTGAACAACGGCATGGACTTGGCCCCATTCCCCGGGCGGGCGGTTTAGGATGAGATGTCCCCTTGAGCAATTGAGGCGACTCGACGGCAGGTGCGGGGGGCGGCTCCTGCATTGGTGGAGCCAGAGGGTGGCGATGCCTCGGGTTTCCACGCTTGTCCAGCGCTCGGATTCGGCCGTTGCTGGCAGTTTGCTCTGTTGCCAGATGCGAAGGCAGTCCCTTGCAGGAAGGGCCAGCACCAGGTGATCGAAGGGAATGTCACCCTGCGAGGACTCGATGGAGTGCTTGTTGATCCGCAGACCCCTCGTACCCGTCTTTAGACGAACGCCCCTTGCGCTTGCAAGGGTCAATAGGGGCTCAATGGCCGCGTTGCCAAGGTTTTGTTTGGGATGCCAACAGTCCGTGGAACCACTGGGACCAGCGAGCGTGTCGCGGAGAATTCGAAAGAAGACGGCAGCGCTGGCAGATTCGAATTCGGTGTTCAGCGCCCCTTCAACCATGGGCCGCCAGAAGTTCTCGATTAGAGGCCTTGGCATGGTTGGGGCGTTTTCTGAGAACCACTCGCGCGCGGTACCTTTGGCTGACCAATCGCACCGATGGCCTTTGAGTATTACCCCCAGCATGGAGAGTCGCCATTGAAGCGGCCAGGTGCGAAACCCATTTGGACGAGCGGCCAGGAGATTTGAAAAAATCAAGCGCCACGGGAACCCAATCGAGGGGATGCCTTGCCATAGCAAGTGGTCTGCGGAATCGCTGGCACAGGTCCAGGCCATTGGCCCCGACTCCCATCGACTCAAGGCATCGGCCTCGCGCAGGAGCGCAAGCGTCTCCACGTAGGCGCCCAAGATCAAATGCTGGCCATTGTCGATGGGTACCGCCCCCGCAGCGGTCTGCCAATCAAGCCCACGGGCCCGTCCACCGGCCTGCGGTGCGGCCTCCAGCATGGTGACCTCCAGTTGCGGGTTGAGGCTCAGATGCAGGGCCGTACTCAGCCCGGACCAGCCACCGCCGACGATGACCACCTTTGACTTCACCGCGGTCTTCGGCCCCACCAGGTTAGCAGCACAAGAAGGCGCTTTCTCATCCAGCCCAGTGAGACCCGTTGGTGCATGACTGCGAAATCGAGCTCTTCAATGGCGTGCAGTAAGTCTCGGTAGGTCGCCGCCATGATGAGCCCCGGCCTTTGTGCCTTCCAGCATGAAGGGGGAAGCAAGGTGAGGGCCTTGTCGTAGCGCGCATGGGCAGACGCGGCCATATGCGCCAATGCCTTGCGAAGGGCGGAGCTGTCGTCTAGGGCCAGTATCCGATTGGCTTGGAGTTGGTGTTTTTCCAACAGTGATGTGGGCAGGTAGACACGACCTCGGCGAGCGTCCTCACCGACATCGCGAATGATGTTGGTGTATTGCAGGGCGATGCCAAGCTCGGAGGCGTAAGAGAGGCAGTCTTGATTGCAG
>JBJOGU010000053.1:0-7398 GCA_046048075.1 Pseudomonadota bacterium | reverse complement strand
GAGCGATCCGCGATCCATTGGGCTGGCGGGCCTGGCTCATTCGAACGCGTACGCCCCAATCTTGGGTGGCCAACTTGCGAGCGGGGCGAGGCAGCCGAACCGCAAGGCCCCTCATGCTGCTACGAACATCCAGGCTCGCTAAACCACCTTGTGCAAGAAAATCCACCTCGTAGGCCGACTCGCCTGACAACGCACCCTTTAGAGGAATGTCCAGGGTCTCGGCCATCCAACTCTCAATTCCGGCCGCCCTGGCCGTTCCCGTCGCACGAAGCGCGATCGAGCGAGGGTCGTCGGAGGGCTTGGCCATTGACTGAATTTCAACGGGCCCACCCAGGGAATTCCCCTCTAGGGCGAGCGAGCGCAGCGACTGGTCCGAGAACTCGATGACACCAGAGAGTCTCTGGAAGGCTGGGATGCCCCCCTCAAGCGAAAGGTCGCTGCCCAGCATTTCAAGCCTTCCAAGAACCTTGGTCTCATTCGTCTTCTTGAGGTCAATGGCCAAATCAAGATCAAGCCTCGCAGGCCCCCCTCCGCTCGCCGAGAGCAGCAGGCCCCCCAATTCATTTCGAAGAGGAGTGGCCCGAAAGCTCTCAAGGATTCCGCCGAGGTCCGAGTCGAATTGACCCCGCATTCTCAAAATGGGGTGCGGATCGAGCACGTCGGCGATCTCACCAGTGACCCTCACAAGGGGGTTGACGCCAATGCGAGACTGCTCGCTTTTAAGCGATAGACGGGCCTTCTCAAACCGCAGCTCAAGGTCTCTGGCATTGAGAAGCGGCCAGTTGCGTCCAAATTCGAGATCCAAATCCTCAAAACGCATCTTCGCCGAGAACTGCCCTGCAGACTCCCCGCGAAATGGAAACTCGGCAAGGGGGCCATTGATCTGAAATTCACCAATCAAGGGGCGGCCCCCTCGAGGCGCGCGGGCGATCCAATCTCGTGTGTGGATGCCAACGATCCGAGGCATCCAATTGGATAACTGCTCGGGCTGTAGACCTCGAATCGACCCTTGTGCACGCATGTCACCAAGGCCCTGGCCCCCATAGCGCCAGTGGCCCGATGCCGCAATGGCGTGGCCCGGCGCCTGCGCACTCAAACGATTGAAATCCACAACCAAGGCCTTCAACAACACCGAATGGGTCGGGGAGGATTCCAAGGCCAATCCTTCCCAGGCCAGATCGCCCTGCACGCGGCCGAGTTCCATTGGGTCGGGGCGGTGAAACCAATTGGACTCAAGCACCAGGGATTCGCTGTCGAGACTGGCTTCGCCTGAGCGGCCCTTCCAATGGAGCCACGCCGAGAGGCCCATGATCCGTTGCCCACCCGGGAACTGCCAGCCCACGGATTCCAATTGAGCCTGGAGTTCAATGGTGCTTAAGATGGCGTGAGGCTCGGTGCTCACCAATGCGTCGAGTCCGCGCGGCCAGTAAAGGGCCAGGCGTGAGAGCCGCCCGCTTGGGTCGGGGTCGGGCATCACCCAGGCCAAGAGACTTCGCAGTTGGGCAAGCGGAAGCGACTGAACCTCAAGCTCGGATCCGGTGATCCCTGCCCGAAAGCGCATCGCTCCCAACTCGATCTTCCCCTGGGAATCTCTCACCGAAGGGCTTGACTCGATCACCCGCCAATCGAGCTTGATGGAATCGAGTGAGAGCGGTCCCTGATGCGAGAGCCAATCGAGCGCCTTGGGTGAAGTGGATGTGTCGGACTGCGTCGCAAATCCGGCCAGGCGCCAAGACTTCTCTTGTCTCTCAAGCACCAAGTCAACGCTCTGCACATGGAGCTTGGAGAAAACCGGCATCTCAAACCAGAGTGAGAGCAGGCTACGCACCCCAAAAACAGCAGAGACATCTTTTAAGCGTGCGAGCGACCTACCCTCGCTGTCTTGCCATTCAAGTCTTGAGATCTCGACCGACGGAGAGAACCAGTCCGACCATCCCACACTCACGCCATCTACCAATAGTTGGCGGCCGGGGACCGATACATTCTCGGCAACCCACACTGCCCTTGCCTGGGGGTCGGTGAGAACCGCGGCAATATTGGGCCAAACCAAAAACCTGAAGACAAGGCTCAGGCTGAGCAGAAGTGTCGCGCCAAGTAGGACGAGCACAACCAATGCCCGGCGCCAATAGCGAGTAAGCCACTCCACAACCGCACGCGGCGCAGGGATCGTCGTCTCGCTCGCTGCCATGGTCAAATTCTGTCATAGCGAATCACAATTGCGGCAATGACCAGCAAAAACAGTCTGCTTCAAGACCATCCCCATTACCGGCATGCGGCCGAGGTCTCGCCCCTCATGGCGAGAATCCTTCCCATCCTGGCCGCACGCGGCTGTCTGCTTGATCCCGATCGGGAACTGACCGAAGAGGTCATCGCCGCCCACATGTTGGCGCACTGGCCTGAGCTGAGTGCTTGCTCCGCGGTTTCCATCGAGGAGGCCGCTCGGGGCCTTCGGCAATTTCGCAACAGCATCATGGCCAGCATCATCGCCCGAGACCTCTCGGGTGCGGCGAATCTGGACGAGAACCTCTCGTCCATCAGCAGCCTTGCCTCGCGTGTGGTGAATACGGCCTATTCCATCGCGGCGCGGGAGCTCGCGGAGCGTTACGGGACGCCGACTGACGAAAAAGGCAGGCCCATCGACCTGATGGTGGTGGGGATGGGGAAATTGGGGGGCAATGAGCTAAACGCATCTTCTGACATTGACTTGATTTACCTGGTCGCTGAAACAGGGCAAACCAAAGGCCTCAAAGACGGCTCCGGTGTCATCGACAGTTTTAGCTTCTTTGAGCGTTGCTCTCGGCGGATTTCTCAGTTGCTCAGCGAGCCCACCGCGGATGGTTTTGTCTTTCGAATCGACCTGCGGCTTCGCCCGAACGGGGAGTCGGGCCCCATCATCTGCAGCCTGCCGATGCTCGAGGAATACTTAATGGTTCAGGGCCGTGAGTGGGAGCGATACGCTTGGATCAAAGCGAGAGTGATTAATAATGCTGTCCTGAGCGATCCCTCAGACTTTGAGAGACATCGGCAGGCCTTGGAGGAGATTCGGCGGCCATTTGTCTACCGACGCTACCTCGATTACAACGCCCTGGGCGCCCTTCGCGAGTTGCACGGCCAGATTCGTGAAGAGGCGGCCCGACGAAGCGGCCATCGAGAGTCCCGCATGGCGGGTGACCACGAGACCATCGACGTGAAATTGGGGCGAGGCGGTATCCGAGAGATTGAATTCATTGCCCAATTGTTCCAACTCATCCGTGGCGGAAAGGATGCATCGCTGCGCTCCCCGAGCACACGAGAGACGCTGAAGGTCCTTGAAAAACAAGGTCGCCTCAGTTCAGAAGAGACCTCTCTGCTGCTCGAGGCCTACCGCTTCTGGCGTCGAATCGAACACCGCCTCCAGTACAAGGAGGATGCGCAGACACACGTCCTCCCCGGCACAGTGTCGGCCTATCACTACATGGTGTTGGCGTCTGGGCTTAAAGACACCGAGGCATTGGTCAGCGAGATTGAGCGCCACCGTCAGGTGGTCAGTGAACTCTTCGACCGATTGTTTCGCCGAGATGAAGCCGCCGAGGCCGCAGAACCCGACGGGGCTGAAGAAGACCGAGGCCGACCTCGGGATCGAGAGGGTCGACTGGCCCGATTGCACGATCGCATTCGCCTGAGGGCCGAATCCTCAGCAAACCCCGAATTGGTGGAGGGGCGTCTTCGCGGCTTACTTGATGCGATCTCTCGACGAGACTCCTATCTTGCGCTTCTCGATGAATACCCCGAGGCCCTCACACGAGTGGCCCGAGTCGCCGAGGCCTCCGCTTGGGCGTCTGACTATCTTCGCCGACATCCGATCGTGCTCGACGAACTTCTCGATGATCGAACACTTATGGATCCTCCTGATTTGGCTCTTTTTTCAGCGAATTTACAGGCGGACATCGAACAAGCGGTTCAAAACGATGAACCCGATGTCGAGCGACAGATGGATGCCTTACGCGAAGCCCACCATGCCCAACTTTTCCGGCTGCTGGTGCAGGATCTTGAGGGCCGCTGGTCTGTCGAGCACCTCTCCGATCAGTTGTCCGCTCTGGCCGATCGAACCATTGCTGCTACGCTCGATGCGGCATGGCGCGCGACCCCCAAACGGCATCGGGATGCACCAAAGTTCGCAGTCATTGCCTATGGGAAGCTTGGTGGAAAGGAGCTCGGATACGCCTCAGACCTCGATCTGATTTTCATTCATGACGATGAAGACGAGCGGGCCCAGGAGCGGTATGCACGACTCGCCCAGAGGATCAACGTCTGGTTGAGCACGACCACCTCTGCAGGAAGCCTCTTCGAGATCGACCTTCGGCTTCGCCCCAATGGCAACGCAGGTTTGTTGGTCACCGACTTGCAAGGCTTTATCGATTACCAAGAGAACCGCGCCTGGGTCTGGGAGCATCAGGCGCTCACTCGAGCCCGTTTCTGTGCGGGCGATGCTTTGATTGGGCAAGCGTTTGAGGCGGAACGAGACAGAATCCTCCAGCTCCAACGAGACCGAGTCGGGCTGCTCGAAGAGATTCTCGCCATGCGAGAGAAAATGCACGAGGGACATCCCAACCCATCCGCACTCTTTGACCTCAAGCATGATCCAGGTGGCATGGTGGACATCGAATTCATGGTCCAGGCCCTGGTGTTGGGGTATGCCCACCAGTACCCGGAGCTAAGCCAGAACCTTGGCAACATCGCCCTTCTGGGTATGGCCGCGAAGCGGCATCTCATCCCCCAGCAGCTCGCAGAGACCACAGCCAATGCCTACCGTATTTTTCGGCAACACCAACACCGCATCCGGCTGTCGGGGGCCAACTCGGCCCGTATTGCACCCGAGGACTTGGCCAGCGAGCGCCAAGCAGTTCGACAGCTGTGGGCGGTGGTCTTTGAAGATGCCCCGTCGACGATTCGTCCCCTGTCTGAGATTCACCTTCGCACTGGGTAGAATCTGCGTTTGCGTGAAAAACTAAAGGAGTCGACGCCATGTCAATGGCCGATCGGGACGGTTGGATATGGATGGATGGCAAGCTCATTGACTGGCGGGATGCCAAAGTCCATGTGCTCACCCACACCCTGCATTACGGAATGGGGGTCTTCGAGGGCGTTCGCTGCTACGAGACCCCTCAGGGAAGCGCCATATTCCGCCTCAAAGAGCACACGGAGCGATTCTTAAATTCGGCCAAGATTTTTCAGATGAAGATCAAGTACACCGCGGAGGTGCTTGAGGAGGCACAGAGAGAGGTGGTCCGCGCCAACAAGCTCAAGTCCTGTTACCTGAGGCCCATTGCATGGATTGGTTCCGAGCGCATGGGGCTCGCAGCAGTCGACAACACCATTCATGTGGCCATTGCTGCGTGGCCCTGGGGCGCCTACCTCGGGGAAGATGGAATCAACAAGGGCATTCGCGTCAAGACATCGTCCTTCAGTCGTCACCATGTCAATGTCTCCTTGGTCCGTGCCAAGGCCTGCGGTTACTACATCAACTCGATCCTGGCCCACCAAGAAGTGGCGGTCCATGGCTACGACGAGGCCCTCTTGCTCGATACCGATGGATACGCCTCAGAGGGTTCAGGCGAGAATCTGTTTGTCATCAAGAAGGGCAAGGTCTACACCCCCGATTTGGCATCTTGCCTCGACGGAATTACTCGAAACGCGGTCATACAGATTGCCCAAGACCTTGGCTACGAGGTGATTGAGAAGCGCATCACGCGGGATGAGATCTACTGCGCCGATGAGGCATTTTTTACAGGCACGGCGGCCGAGGTGACTCCGATTCGAGAGCTCGATGACCGGGTTATTGGCAATGGGGGTCGAGGCCCCATCACTCACGCCATTCAGAAGACCTACTTCGATGCCGTGGGTGGAAAGGCCAAGCAGTACGCCGATTGGCTGGCCCCCATTTGAGCCTAGGAGAATCCGCGATGGCCTCCCCAGAGACTAGAAGTACGCCCGTGTCACTCAACGAGAGCGACCTACCGGCCGCCTGTCCCAATCCAAATATGCCGCTTTGGAGCGCGCACCCCAAGGTCTATCTGGAGTTCAAGCAAGGCCTGGCCCAGTGCCCGTACTGTGGAACCCAGTACAAGCTGCCCAGCGGGGACAACCCAAACCACTGAGGTGAACTTGAAGGAACAAATACTGACGCTCTCTTGTCCCGACCAGACGGGGCTGGTGTTTCGCGTCAGCGAATTCTTATTCGAACACGGCTGCAATATTCTCGACTCGGCCCAATACGGCGACGAGCAGGCCCGACGCTTCTTCATGCGACTGCACTTTGCGGCACCCGACCCATTCGCTGATTTTGAATCGAAATTTGAGCGATTGGCGCGGCCGTTGGAAATGGAATGGGCGCTCTTTGATGCGGCAGCCAAGACTCGGGTCATGGTCTTGGTCTCGCAGCATGGGCACTGCCTCAATGACCTGCTCTTTCGGGCCTCAAACAAACAGATCCCCATCGAAATTTCGGCGGTCGTCTCGAATCACCGAGACTTTGAGGACCTGGCCAACCACCATGGCATTGAATTTCACCACCTGCAGGTAACACCCGAGAACAAACAAGAGGATGCTTTGCGTCGACTCTACAAAGCCACCGGCTCGGACTTGGTGGTCTTGGCCCGCTATATGCAGATTCTGTCAAACGACCTCTGTCGAGACTGGTCCGGGCGGGCCATCAACATTCATCATTCCTTCTTGCCCAGCTTTAAGGGGGCAAAGCCATACGCCCAAGCCTATTCACGGGGCGTCAAGATCATCGGCGCGACCTCGCACTATGTCACGGCCGATCTCGATGAGGGGCCCATCATTGAACAAGATGTGGAACGCGTTGACCACACTCTGAATGTCGAGGAGTTGACGCGTATTGGCGGAGACATCGAGTCGAGGGTGCTCGCAAGGGCGGTTCGTTGGCATGCCGAACACCGCATACTCATCAACGGTCAGAAGACTATCGTCTTTCGTTAGGCTTGGGTTTCTCCACCTGCCACTGCCGTCGTAGCGTGGCCAGGCGCGCATCAATCTGCGAGAGGCTCAAAAAATCGGTGTCGGCTGCCCGTCTTGCTGCTTCGAGTTGTTCAATGGCCGCGGGCAGCGCGCCCAACAGGGCGTAGCGCTCGGCCGCAGCCCAATGGGCAACCGAGCGTCGAGACAAACCATCGGCAATCGATCCGTAGAGGCGCCAGGCCTCAGCGTCCTTGGGGTGTGCCGAAACATAGGCGTTTGCATGCGCAAGGGCCCGAGTCAACTCCTTGGCCTCGATACCCAATTCGATGCGGTCGCGTTGAAGGGCCCGCCACGAGACGGATGTTCGCCACTCGGCAGGCAGTCGATCGGCCCGCTCCAATGCCTCTCGCGCCATGCCCTGCCCCATCAACACGCGAA
>JBJOGU010000052.1:0-6401 GCA_046048075.1 Pseudomonadota bacterium | reverse complement strand
CACCCGAGCGCGAGGCCATGCAGGTGCTCATCGACCATACCCAACGCAATGTCACGGGAACCGTGCGTCTCAAGCTCTTCAAAGGCAATGTCATTGTCACCGGCCGTGAGAGCAAGAAGTCTCTCTTCGATGCCCGCATCTCCACATTCGATGACGACGGCGGCGCTTACAACCAGGCCGATGCGGGTGGATTCATTAAGCTCAACGCGCTACGCATGCGCATTGCAGCCAAACGCGGCCGCTAGAGAGGAGATTCAAGATGCCTTCATTCGATGCAAGCCTCGAGGCCGACATGACCGAGGTCCGCAATGCGGTGGACCAGGCCAGCAAAGAGATTGCCACCCGCTTTGATTTCAAAGGGTCGAGCGCCAAAGTGGAACAAAAGGACCGCGAGCTGAGTTGCTACGCCGACAGCGAATTCCAGCTCGGCCAGGTCCGCGAGGTTCTCATTGGCAAGTGTGCCAAGCGCAATGTCGATGTTCGCTTTCTCAACCATGGAGACATCCAGAAGATCGGTGGGGACAAGCTCAAGCAGGTCCTCACCATCCGCCATGGCATTGCCGGCGAAGATGCCAAGAAGATCGTCAAGATCCTCAAAGACAGCAAGATGAAGATTCAGGCGGCCATTCAGGGAGACACCGTTCGGGTCACCGGGGGAAAGCGCGACGACCTGCAGGCGGCCATTGCGCTTCTAAAGAAAGAGGTGACCGACCTCCCGCTGACTTTCGGAAACTTCCGGGACTAGCCCCGAAATAGAAAAACAGTCGGCTAGGCGTTGATGCGCGCCCAGGCCGAATGATTGTGAATGGACTCGAAGTTTTCCGCCTCGATGCTTGCCCGCTCCACCCCAGGGATCTTGCGGATATGCAGGGCCACGTCGCGAACCAGATCTTCGACAAACTTGGCATTCTCGTAGGCACGCTCGGTCACATACTTTTCGTCTGGGCGCTTGAGCAGACCCCAGAGTTCACAAGAGGCCTGCGACTCCACCGTGCGAATCAGATCGGCGGGCATCACCCTCGCACCGGGCGCAATATAGGCCCGCACGCGAACCATGGAGCGCTGATTGTGGGCGCCGTAATCTGAAATTTCCTTTGAGCATGGGCAGAGGCTCTTCACCGGCACACCGACCTCGAGCACCCGCTCATCCACTCCCAAGGCTCGATGGGACTCGAGTCTGAGTTCGTAATCCATGAGGCTCTCGACCTTGCTCACCGGGGCCAACTTGCGAATGAAGTAGGGCGTGCGCACTTCAATGGAGCCCTCGGTGGCCTCGAGCATGGCCAACATCTCCATGGAGAGCTCTGCAAGGCTATTGGCATCGAGCACCACCCCGCGACGACTCATGGTCTCGAGCAGGGCAACAAAACGAGACATATGGGTGCCTTTTTGATCGGCGGGCAGACCCACGGAGAGAGAGAATTCGCCCACGCTGGGCTGGGGCTCCCGGTCTTGTCCGGGAACCATCATGGGATAGCGGATGCCTCGAACACCCACGCGATCGATGGGCAGGTTGCGCAGATCTCGGCTTCCCTGGACATCGGGCATCGCCTCCGCACGAATCGACTCTTTCGCACCCAAGACAGTGCGCTGCAAATCAACGGGCTTGTTCATTGCACTAGTTTAAGCGATGAGGCTGCACGCACCGCCCCAGAACCCGTCTGAGCACGCAATAGCCCTGCGCGCTGTCGGATGGCGGCCTCGATGCCCTTGGCATCGAGGCCCTCGAGGGCAAGCAGTTTGGCGTGATCGCCATGATCGATGAAGCGGTCGGGCAGGCCCAAATGCAAAAACGGTGTCTGCAGTGTCGACTCGGCCATGGTCGTGAGGGCCTCGGCGCAGGCCGAGCCCGCACCACCCATAATGGCGTGCTCCTCGACGGTCACGAGAAGGTCGTGGTGATTGGCCATATCGGCCAAGCAATCGGTGTCAATGGGCTTGATAAAACGCATATTGACCAGGCTGGCATCGAGCGACTCGGCCACAGCCCGGCAGGGGGAGACCATGCTTCCAAAGGCCAGGATGGCAATGCGCAGTCCCTCGAATCCCTTGCCCGTCTCTCTCAAGCGCTCGGCCTTGCCAATGGAAAGGGGCGCAAGTGATTGTCCAGCTGGTGCACCCGTGCCCGCGCCCCTGGGGTAACGAACCGCTGCGGGGCCTCCGCAGGCCAGTCCAGTGCTGAGCATGGCGCGGCACTCGGGCTCGTCTTTGGGAGCCATGATGACCATGTTCGGCACACAACGCAGATAGGCCAAGTCGTAGGCGCCCGCATGGGTGGCCCCGTCGGCACCGACCAAGCCCGCGCGATCAATGGCGAATAAAACCGGGAGGTTCTGAAGGGCGACATCGTGAATGAGCTGGTCGTAGCCACGCTGCAGGAATGTTGAGTAGATGGCCACCACTGGCTTGAGTCCCTCACAGGCCAG
The DNA here is from genome assembly GCA_046048075.1 of Pseudomonadota bacterium. GTDB lineage: Bacteria > Pseudomonadota > Gammaproteobacteria > Burkholderiales > Burkholderiaceae_A > Hahnella. The sequence continues at coordinate 3,975 of JBJOGU010000052.1, read as the reverse complement.
GCCAGCCGCCACAGTGACGGCATGTTGTTCGGCAATTGCCACGTCGTGGTAGCGATCGGGGAAACGCTCGGAAAACCCGACCAGGCCCGAGCCTTCGCGCATGGCGGGTGTGACCACGACCACTGCAGGATCGGCAGCCGCCGCATCGCAGAGCCACTCCCCGAAGACCGCAGAGTAAGTGGGCTTGGGTGCAGACACCGCCGGGGTGATGCCCACCTTTGGATCGAACTTGCCGGGGCCGTGGTAGAGGATTGGGTCTTCCTCGGCCTGTGCGTAGCCCTGGCCCTTCTTGGTGATGACGTGAAGAAACTGTGGCCCTTTGAGTTCACGCAGATTCTGAAGGGCGGGCACCAGGGCATCGAGATCGTGGCCATCAATGGGCCCAAAATAATTGAAGCCAAACTCCTCAAACAGGGTGGAGGGAGAGACCAGGCCCTTGGCTCCGCCTTCGATTTTGCGAGCGAGGTCGAGCACTGGGGGGACCACGCCCAGGACCTGCTTGCCCAATTCACGGGCGGCCGAATAAAAACGCCCCGTGAGAAGTCGAGCCAGGTATTTGCTCATCGCGCCCACGGGTGGAGAAATGGACATCTCGTTGTCGTTCAAGATGACCAACAGGTCGATGTCCTTATGAATTCCAGCGTTGTTCATGGCCTCGTAGGCCATGCCGGCGCTAATGGCACCATCACCGATCACTGCAATATGTCGACGTCGATGGGGCCCGTGGTGCTCGTCTTTCTGCCTAGTCGCCAACGCCATACCCAAGGCCGCAGAAATGGATGTCGATGAGTGGGCCGTCCCGAAGTGGTCGTGCTCACTCTCGCTTCTTCGCGGAAAGCCAGAGATGCCCCCGAGTTGCCGCAGGCCCGACATCTGGTCGCGACGACCGGTGAGGATTTTGTGCGGGTAACTCTGATGGCCTACATCCCAGACCAGGCGATCGAAGGGTGTGTGAAAGACATGGTGGATGGCAATGGAGAGTTCCACCGTTCCTAGATTGGAAGAGAGGTGCCCCCCGGTGCTTGCCACCGAATGCAAAAGAAACTCACGCAACTCGGTGGCCAGTTCCTTGAGTTGTCGACGCGTGAGCAGCCGAAGCTGGTCGGGACTGTCAATGGTTTCGAGCAGTGCCATGGCTAAAAGATGAACTAGTAAGTCCTTTGAGTCAATGCAAGGGCGATTGCCTCAAGGGGTCGCCGATTATGGCCCAAGCCTTCAATGGCCGCGATGGCTTCTTCGTAAAGCGACTGGGCGTAGTCTCGACTGGCCTGCATGCCAAGAAGACTCACGAAGGTGGGCTTGCCCTGGGCTGCGTCCTTGCCTGCGGTCTTGCCCAGCGTGGCCGTGTCGGACTGGGCGTCGAGGACATCGTCGAGGACTTGAAATGCCAGGCCCACGCAGCGGGCGTAGTCATCGAGCGAGGCCATTGACTTCTCGTCTTCACCGGCCGGCCCCACCAGGGCCCCGGCCAGGACGGCACCGCGAATCAGGGCCCCCGTCTTCAAGGCATGCATCCCCTCCAGGGCGGGCAGTGAGAGTGACTCGCCCACGGCATGAATATCAATCGCCTGGCCACCGGCCATGCCCGCAGCACCGGTTGCGCGCGAGACCACCTGAATGATGCGAACCACGCGATGGGGTGGCAACTTCAGTCCAGCCAGAATCTCCATGCCAAGGGTCTGCAAGGCATCGCCCACGAGAAGTGCGGTGGGCTCGTCATAGGCCACATGAACCGTGGGCTGGCCGCGCCGCAAGGCATCGTCATCCATGCATGGCATGTCGTCGTGGACCAGGGAAAAGGCATGGATGCACTCCAGGGCGGCAGCAACATCCAGGGACGCCTTGCCGAGTGGGTCGGCGCCCGCCGCCTGGGCCGCAGCCATCGCGAGAAGGCCCCTTGCACGTTTCCCACCATTGAGAACGCCGTGGCGCATGGCGCGCCAGAGTCGATCAAGGGCAGGGTCGCAGAATTCCGCCTCGAGCCCAAGACGCGGACGAAGTTGCGTCTCCAATCGATGCTCAATCGACTCACGCCAGAAGAGCGGCAGCCCCAAGGCGCCCGCTGGAAGTTGCTGCGCCACTTAACGGCTGCCTTCGAGCTCGCTGCGACTGACCTCGGATCGGCCCTGGGCATCGATGACTTCGATCTGCTCGACGACTTGATCAAGGAGTGACTGTGCATGGGCAAGCAGCGCCGTCCCGCGCTGATACGCCACCAGGGATTCAGCGAGCGAGAGTTGGCCAGACTCCAGCCGGGTCGATTCCTGCTCGACAGCGGCCATGGCCGCCTCAAAGCTCATCTCCTCGATGGCCTGCTGGTCCTCGGGACTGAGCACCGGCAAAGCGGGGTGCTCAGACGCGGGAGGAGATGAACCTTTGTTTTTGGGCATGGTCGACATTCTATTCGCCCCAAGGGCCTGTTCGCAGCGCCGATGGCGCTTGCCTGCGACGGGTATACTTGCCGGCTTTCCTTGGCTAATGAGGGGGGCTTCGATGTCTGACGTCGGCACCTTTTCGAGGCTTGAACCCGCGGCTGCACAGCTGCCGGTTTGGGCTTACTTCAATGAGTCGCTTCTTGCCCAAGAGCGACATGCATGCTTCCAGGCGGGTCCCGGCTATGTCGGCCATCGCCTGATGGTTCCCGAGCGGGGCCACTTCCACACACTGGCCCATGAGGACCACGGGCGTGTCCTTGTGCATCAGGGCAATGGGGTGGAGTTGCTCTCGAACATCTGCCGCCACCGCCAGGCGGTCATGCTCGAGGGCCGCGGCCAGACCGAGTCGATTGTCTGCCCCCTGCACCGCTGGACATACGCCCTGGATGGCCAGTTGCTTGGCGCTCCCCACTTCGAGAAGGACCCCTGCCGCCACCTGAGTCGTCAGTCCCTTGCCGAATGGAATGGCCTGCTCTTCGAGGGCGATGCATCGCTGCTCAAGGAGCTTGAGTCGGTGCCCTTTTTTGAGCACCTCGATTTCACTGGGTATGTCTTTGGCAAGAGCCAGTCCCATCTCTGCCATTACAACTGGAAGAGCTTCATCGAGGTCTACATGGACGACTACCATGTGGCGCCCTTTCATCCTGGCCTTGGCCAGTTTGTGGACTGCGACCGCCTGCGCTGGCATCTTGGCGAGAACTACAACATTCAGGCCGTGGGCATTACACCGCTCACCGATGCCGCCACACCCACCTACAAGCGTTGGCACGACGAGGTCCTGCGCATGCACGGCGGTGCATTGCCAGAGTTCGGGGCCATCTGGATGACCATCTACCCCAACATCATGGTGGAGTGGTATCCGAAGGTCTTGGTGGTCAGCCACCTGCATCCCGTCTCCCCCCAAGAGACGCTCAATGTGGTCGAGTTCTATTACCCTGAAGAGATCTTCCACTTCGAGCCCTCTTACATGGAAGCCCAGCAGGCGGCCTACAACGAGACGGTGGTGGAGGACGATGAGATTGCGATTCGGATGGACCGCGGACGACGCGCCCTGATGCGGGCCGGCCGCAACGAGACTGGCCCCTACCACTCGCCCATGGAGGACGGCATGCTGCACTTTCATGAGTACATGCGTCGCCGCTTGGGCGAAGCCATGAACGTGCCTCGATGAATCCCATCATCACCAGCCAAGAGGTGGTGGCCTACGAGGGGCCACTGATTCTCATCGACGTTCGTCACAGCCTGAACGACCCCACGGCAGGAATCATGGCCTATGCCCAAGGGCACCTTCCTGGGGCGGCCTTTCTCTCCGTCGATGAAGAGCTCAGTGGGGATTCCAGCCCGGGCAACGGTGGACGCCATCCACTGCCCAAGCCAGAAGATTTTGCGCAACGGCTGGCCGAGTTGGGTGCCACCGAGGAGACGCTTTTGGTCGCCTATGACGACCAAGGGGGGTTGTTTGCGGCGCGCTTCTGGTGGCTCGCGCGCTGGATTGGCCACCTCAAGGTGGCCGTGCTCGATGGCGGCCTTAAAGGCTGGC
>JBJOGU010000051.1:0-3360 GCA_046048075.1 Pseudomonadota bacterium | reverse complement strand
TTTGGAGGCGGGACCCGGAATCGAACCGAGGTACACGGCTTTGCAGGCCGCTGCATAACCACTCTGCCATCCCGCCAGCAGACTCATAAATGACAAAGGGAAGCGTGAACTTGCGGCGCTTCCCTTTTTAATCTGGAGCGGGAGACGAGTCTCGAACTCGCGACCTCAACCTTGGCAAGGTTGCGCTCTACCAACTGAGCTACTCCCGCAGCGAACCTGCAATTCTAGTCAACTAGGCGTTCTTTCGCAACTCGGGCCAAGCCTGGCGTAGGTAGTACACCATCGAAAAAACCGTGAGCACTGCCGCCACATCGATGAGCCAATCACCCCAGCGAGCCGTATCAATTAGCCCGCCCATGAGCGGGGCCTCGTAGAGCAGAAAAGGAATGGCCACCATCTGTGCAATGGTCTTGGCCTTGCCCAACCAGTTGACCGCCACACTCCTTCGCGCGCCGACCTCGGCCATCCACTCTCGTAGCGCCGAGATGGTGATCTCCCGCCCAATGATGATGAAGCCCACCAGTGGACCCACGCGATCGTGGTCTATCAAGGCCACCAGAGCGGCGCAGACCATGAGTTTGTCGGCCACTGGGTCAAGAAATGCGCCAAAGGCAGAGGTCTGATCCCACTTTCGGGCGAGCCATCCGTCGAGCCAGTCGGTCACGGCAGCGACCACAAAAACGACCGTGACCAGAAGGTTGATATCCTGCCGATCAAGCCCCATGGGGACATAGAAAAGAATCAGGAAAAGCGGTATTGCCAAGACCCGGGCCCATGTCAGCAGGTTGGGAAGGTTGAACTTCAGAGGGTCCTCGTTGCGTAGAGTGAAGGGATTCCTTGGGCGACGCCCAAAACTATACAACCAGTGGAGGAATTCAAGATGAGCCAAACACCTTTTCGCGGCCTTCGCTTTGGCATTGGCAGCTGGAACATGGGGGAGATGGCCGCCCGCGCCAAGGAGGAGCAACACGCCTTTGAGGGTGCCCTGGATCTTGGTATTCGGCTTATCGATACCGCAGAGATGTACGGGGACGGTGGTTCGGAACAGGTCATCGGTGCGGCCCTCGCGGCATCTCCCGTCAAGCGCGAGGAGTTGGTGTTGGTAAGCAAGGTGCTGCCCTCCAATGCCAGTAAACGCGGAACCCTTCTGGCCTGTGAGGCGAGCCTACGGCGGCTCGGTGTCGATTACCTCGATGTTTACCTATTGCACTGGCCGGGCCGACATCCGCTGGCCGAGACCCTCGACGCATTCATTACCCTGCGAGAGAAGGGCTTCATTCGTGCATGGGGCATTAGCAACTTTGACCTAGCCGGGCTGAGCAGATGGCAAGAAGCTGAGTCAGCGGCTGGTGTGGCCAATGCCTGTGCCACCAACCAGATCTATTACGCACTGAGCGCTAGAAACAGTGAGTTCGACTTGCTTCCCACCATGAAGGCCAAGTCGATGCCGCTCATGGCCTACTCCCCGCTGGGGAGTGGGCAACTCATGCGAGACGCGAAGCTCCAATCCATTGCAGTCAAGCACGGGCTGTCACCGGCCCAGATGGCCATTGCCTGGACCATGCGAGACCCCAATGTGGTCTCCATCCCCAAATCGGCCCGACCCGATCGCATCAAAGAGAATTTCAAGGCCTCGCAGATCATCCTGTCGGCCGAGGCGCTCGCCGATCTCGATGCCGCCTTCCCACCCCCGACACGCAAGATGCCCCTTGCTATGCTCTAGTGCAGATGAAAACCGTTCTCTTCCTCGACGATGACTTGGCCGTGTTGCGGGCCGTGGAGCGGGTGCTTCTCAATGAGGGGTTCCGCGTCGAGACCTTTCAAGATGCCCCGAGCATGGAGCGTTATGTGGCTGCCGAGGGCTTCCCACAAGAATGCATGCTGCTGCTTGATATGCGACTTGGCGAAGACACCGGCCTTGCGTTGTGGCAGCGCCTGCGAAGGCGATCAGACTGCCCGCCTGCTGTTTTTCTCTCGGGCAATGCCAGAATCCGAGAGGCTGTCGGTGCAATTAAGGAAGGGGCCGTCGACTTTGTGATCAAGCCATTTGATAACCAAGTTCTTCTTGGCGCAATTGAAATGGCTTTTGAGTCGCAGCAAGGTGTGGCCCTGAGAGAAAAGCCTGAAGAGACGCCGATTTGGTTTGATCGCCTCACCCCTCGAGAACGTGAGGTGATGACCATGGTGGGGAAGGGTCTGCGAAACGCAGAGATTGCGGACTTGCTTCGTATCTCACTGCGCACAGTGAAGATGCATCGCAGCAACATCATGGAGAAGGTTGGGGTTCGACATCAGAGCCAACTGCTTAAGCATTATTTCGAGAATATGACGGCTTAACGTGTCGCTGCTCGACATACGAACGCTGCATTTGTTTGCAGCCATCGTTTTTCTGGTGGGCCCCTTGGGGCTCTTGCTCACCACCCGAGGCATACGCACACAGCCAATTTACCTCTGGGTCTTTGCCAACCTTGCTGCCGGCATCTCCCTCGTCTTGGTGGGCATGCGGGGCTTTATTCCCGATGTCGCAAGCTTCCATGGTTCTCAGATTCTGGCCGTCTTGGGCCTCTGCCTGCGGGTGCAGACCTTCGAGAGCCTGCTTGGTCAAGCCCTGCGGCCCATGCTTCCCCGCTATCTCGCGGTAATCGCAATTTACCTGGCCGCTTACGCATGGGCCGTAGAATCCGATTGGAGCGACCGCTGGCGCATGACCCTGGTCCTGGCAAGCCACATCGGAATGTATCTCTGGCACCTCTGGGTCTACGCCAAAGTTCAGCGGCGCATGCCCAGTCAAGGCGTTCGACTCATCGAGCTTGCAACCGGCGTGATTCTATTCGCTGTGCTTCTTCGGCTTGTGGCGATTCATCTGCTCAATGAAGATGCCCATGTATTTGCTCAGACAACGCTTTATGAAATTTCGGCCCTGGCCTTGGTCTGCTTTGGTGTTCTCTCGAACGTTGGGTTTCTGCGCGTCATCCTCGAAGACATCGACGCCAACCGTCTGGCCTCCGAGGAGGCAAGGCTCAAGAGCGAAGAGGAGGCCTCTCGCCTCGCTGTGAGAGGTCCCGCCACAACCATCGAAGCCTTTAGCTCCGCAATCGCCCACGAAATCAACCAGCCACTCACCGCGTTACAGACCAACCTTCAACTCCTGCAGACTTCAGTCCGCACCCAGCCCGATGCGCTCCCAAGCCCGAGTCAGTCATGGAAGCCCATCGTCGATGAACTCCTGCATGAGACCAAGCGCGCAGCACGAATCGTGAGCAATCTTCAGTCGGTCTTGGTTTTGGGTGAGTCCGACTATCAAGCGGTGCGTCCTTACACCGCGGCATGCCTTGCCCGCGATCTGGTTGCCCGCAGTGA
>JBJOGU010000050.1:0-7799 GCA_046048075.1 Pseudomonadota bacterium | reverse complement strand
GTTTTTCAATCCACTGGGTCAGAAGCCGTGAGCACTTGACGTCGTAGATGATTTCACTGCCGGGTTGGGTCCGAAGCACATTGGCGGCATAAAGCATGAGCTGACGATCGGGCCAGATAATCTTCCCGTTTGCGGTCACCACGCCCAGTCGATCGCCATCGCCATCGAAAGCCAACCCCACATCAACCCCTCCCTTGGCCAGCTCGGCCATAAGCGCCTCGAGATTGTGGGGGTCTGCGGGGTCGGGGTGGTGGTTGGGGAAACTGCCGTCGATCTCGCAATAGAGTTCAGTGACATCACAACCCAGTGCCCTCATCACGGCCGGGCCCAACTCACCTGCCACACCATTGCCAGCATCGACAACAACTCGCATGGGCCGCTTGAGACTTACATCGCTCACAATCCGACCAATATAGTCAGAGCGGACATCCCGAAAACTCATCTGACCTTGACGAGGCGAGGCCGACACATAAGAGTCCACCTCACCCGAGACAATCCTGCGGTGCAGGGCCTGAATCTCCTCCCCGGCCAGGGTCCTGCCGCCAACCATCATTTTTAGACCGTTGTACTCCGGAGGGTTATGGCTGCCCGTAATGGCCACGCCAGTGCCTGTTCCCAATAGGTGGGTGGCGAAATACACCACCGGTGTAGGAACCATGCCGATGTCAATCACATCGACACCAGCCGACATCAGGCCCTGGCTCAGTGCGGCCAATAGACGCTCACCCGATAGTCGGCCATCACGCCCCACCACACATCGGGCCATTCCCTCGGCCACCATCATCTGCCCCAGGGCTTGGCCAATCTGAACAACACCGGCCTCTGTGAGCGTGTCATCGACCACGCCTCGAATGTCGTATGCCTTAAAAATGGAAGCGGGGGGATGTGCGTTCATGCGGGAATAGTTGTGTGGGCAGCCAAGAAGTATTCTACGATCCCATTATGGCGACCTACGCAATCGGCGATGTCCAGGGCTGCGCAAGCAGTCTTGAGGCCCTCGTGCAGCGAATCCGCCTCAGACCGCGTGCCGACCGCCTCTGGTTCGTGGGCGATCTGGTCAATCGAGGCCCACGATCGGCCGATGTCCTCATGCTCATTCGAGCCGCCGGCAGTCATGCGGTCTCGGTGCTCGGAAACCACGACATCCATCTGCTCGCAGTGGCCTGTGGAGCTCGCAAGGCATCGGCCTCCGACACGGTCTGGGATGTGCTCAATCATCGAGAGGCCAAGTCCCTCATTGAGTGGCTTCGTCATCAGCCGCTTGCTCACGCAGAGGGAAACTTCTTAATGGTCCATGCCGGCGTGATGCCGGGTTGGACAGCCACTCAGACGCTCTCGCTTGCGCACGAGGTGGAACGCCGCCTACGAAGCATCCATTGGCAAGACTTTCTCAATGAGATGTTTGGCAATTCTCCAGGCCATTGGCGCGACAGTCTGCGGGGGAGTCAACGGCTTCGGGCCATTCTCAATGTGCTCTGCCGGATTCGCTTTCTTCGCTCGGACCAGACGTCTCTGGACTTCAAATGCAAACTCTCACCGGGGCAGGCCCCCGAAGACCTCACCGCCTGGTTTGATGTTCCGGGCCGAAAGACATCGCGTCAGACCGTTGTGTTCGGGCATTGGTCCACCCTCGGCCTTATGATGCGACCCAATCTGATTGGGCTCGATTCGGGCTGTGTCTGGGGGGGGTACCTCTCGGCAGTCCGTCTGGAGGACCGCGCCATCTTTCAGCAAGTCGCGGTCGACTAAGACTCAAACCACCTCGCTTGCGACCGCATTGCACCTCAATCAGTCTGAGATCACACCGGGCTCGAGTGACTTACTGGTACTGAAGCAACTCCAAAATATGATGGCGACTCGCCTGGGCCAGCGCTCGGCGATCAACGGGCTCGCCGACAAACGGGGCCATCGAACAGACCACCGACAACCCCTCGCTCGACATGATTCGAACCATCGACTCCCAGAGCGTCATCTCATCGATATAGGCGGTGGCCGTCGTGGGCTGGCCGTGCTGTTCGTATCGAATCGCCATTAGCGTCAGCGGCGTCTGCGGTGCGGTCTCCATCATGGAGAAGAGGCTCGCGTGAAACGGCAAGACCCCTGTGCCGTCCGAGGTGGTGCCCTCTGGGAAAAAGGCCACCCGCTCTCCCTCGGAAAAATATCGCTGCGCCCGCTCGATGACTCCCGGAATGGCACGGCGATTGCCGCGCTCAATAAATATGGTCCCCGAGCCGGCCACCAGCCACCCCACCAGAGGCCATGCTCGAATCTCTGACTTGGCAATGAAGATGCATGGCCAGTGGGCCTGAATCACGAAAATGTCGATCCATGAGATGTGGTTGGAGACCAGCAAACCCGCCGGCACGTCACTCGCCGTGGTGGCGGTCAACACCCCAGTCGATGCCGCGCTAGACGCTAAACGTGACGAGTGTTGCGATGCGTCGAATTTAGCGCCGCTCTTGGTCGATTGTCGCGAGACCCCGCAAAAAAAGAGCACCCCCCTCGCAAAGACTCGCGTGCTGACATGGCGAACCGATCGACCCAAAAACCGATACCCACTGGCCAACCATAGGAGTCCAAGAGTTAACCAGATCGAGAGAGCAAGAAGCCGCCAGCCAAGTCGAAGCGAGAGACGCACCGATCGAATTAAAAGCCCATGCGGTTAAAGACGCAGCGGCCATCGACCACGGTTGCCACCACACGGCCCTCGAGTTCGTGACCAATAAATGGGGTGTTGCGACCCTGAGAGAAGAGAGTGTCGGTGGTTACCACCCATGGAGACTGCGGATCAAAAAGGCAGAGGTCTGCCTGTCCGCCCACACGAATGCCGCCAGCCTCGCGAGAGAGAATGGCTGCAGGGCGATGGGTGAGTAACGAGAGCACATGGCCAAGTCCGATCTTCTCTTGCGCGGCCCACTTCAGTGACAGCGGCAACAGGAGTTCCAGCCCAATGACCCCGGGCTCGGCCTCTCCAAAAGGCAGTTGTTTGGAATCATCGTCGACTGGTGCGTGATCGGAGCAGATCGCATCAATCGTTCCGTCCACAAGCCCCGTGCGCAGTGCCTCGCGGTCTCGCTGGCCTCGAAAGGGGGGATCCACCCGCAGGTTGCTGTCGTAATCGCCAATGTCAACATCGGTGAGGTGAAGGTGGTGCACAGCGACATCGGCCGTCACCGGCAGACCCTCCGCCTTGGCCTTGCGAATCAGTTCCACGCCGGCCGCGGATGAGACGCGGCAGATATGCAGACGCACGCCGGTTATACGAACCAACTCAAAGAGCGTGAGGAGCCGCAGGGTCTCTGCCGCAGCGGGGATGCCTGGAAGTCCAAGACGCCCCGCCATCGGGCCGCTGTGGGCCACACCGCTGATGCCCAGCCATGGGTCTCTGGGCTCGGCCCAGATGGAGTAACCAAAGGTCTTCGCATACTGCATGGCCCGAAAGAGCACCTGTGTGTCCTTCAGCGGGAAGCGAATCGACTGCGAAAAACCAACGCAGCCGGCCTCGGTGAGTTCGGCCATCTCGGTGAGTTGCTCACCCGCAAGCCCTACCGTGAGGGCTCCCAGGGGATGGACATGGGCCTGCATGAGATTTCGTGCACGGTGCTTGAGCATCTCAACCAAGCCCGGCTCATCCAGTGGCGGATCGGTGTCAGGGGGGCAGACCAGGCGCGTAACGCCGCCGGCCACAGCGGCCTTCATCTCGGACTCGAGCGTGGCCTTGTATTCAAAACCCGGCTCGCGCAGACGTGCAGACAAATCCACGAGACCCGGTGCCAAGACCAGGCCCTTGGCATCGATCACACGATCGGCAGCAAAGCCATCGGGGCGCTGGCCGCAGGGAAGGATGGCCAAGATGCTTCCGTCGGCAATGAAGACATCGCGGGTCTCATCGAGACCCGTTGCAGGGTCAATCAGGCGGGCCCCGCAGATGGCCAGTCGAGGGAACACAGGAGGCTGGTGAGGGACAGCAGTGGCGCTGAAGTGGCTCATGCGGCCGCTCCATTCAGAGTGCTCATCACCGCCATGCGCACAGCGATTCCGAAGGTGACCTGCGAGAGAATGACCGACTGGGCGCCATCCGCCACCACCGAATCGATCTCGACGCCCCGATTCATGGGGCCCGGGTGCATGACGATGGCATCGGGCTTGGCGTGTTTGAGTCGCTGCTCGGTTAGGCCGTAGTGTTTGAAATACTCTTGGGGGCTGGGCAGCAAGGCACCGCGCATGCGCTCATTCTGGAGTCGAAGCATCATCACCACATCGACATCCTCGAGGCCCTCATCGAGATTGGTAAAGGCTCGCACCCCCATCTCGGCCGTTCCCGAGGGGAGAAGCGTGAGTGGTGCCACCACTCGGATGTCGGGCACACCCAGGGTGGTGAGCGCATGAATGCCGGATCGGGCCACTCGCGAATGAAGTAGGTCTCCAACAATGGCTACCCGCAGTTGCGTGAAGTCGCCCTTGTAGTGACGAATGGTGAACATATCGAGCAGGGCTTGAGTGGGGTGGGCATGACGGCCATCGCCTGCATTCATCACATGGATATGCGGGGCCACTTGATTAATGTGCTTGGCAATCAGATAGGGGGCACCACTCTGTGCATGGCGAACCACAAACATATCGGCGCGCATCGCAGCGAGATTGTCGATGGTGTCGAGCAGGGACTCGCCTTTGGCCGTGCTCGAGGCATTGACATTCAAATTAACAATGTCTGCAGAGAGTTTCTTGGCCGCAATCTCAAAAGTGGTTCGGGTGCGGGTGGAGTTCTCAAAGAAGATGTTGAAGATGCTTTTGCCAGCGAGCAGGTCGTTATTGCGAACCTGCATCTTCGATACATCGAGGAAATCCTTTGCGTGGTCTAGGATGCGAAGCAGAATCGCCTTGGGCAGTCCCTCGGTGGAGAGAAGGTGGGTCAGTTCACCCTTGGCGTTGAGCTGTATGGACCTTGGCATTTTCTAAGCCTTGCAAAAAACCTTGCAACAAAATGGCGGCGGCCTGGGCATCGACCTCATCGCGCTCGGGCGCCAAGGCCGAAGTGTATCGCTCATCTTCGAGTTTGACCGGCAGCCTAAATCGGCCCGAGAGTTGGTTGGCGAACCGTTGGCACCGTTGAGCAAATGGATGGTTCGAGCCATCTGGGTGAACCGGGAGCCCCACCAAGAGAGACTGCGGCTGCCACTCTTCGATGAGCCCGGCAATGCGAGCGAAGCGCTCAGCCACGGGGTTGGTACTTAAGGTGCAGAGAGGCCGGGCACCACCGGTGAGGGTATTGCCAATGGCCACTCCAATGCGTTTCTCCCCAAAGTCGAAGGCCAGCCATGTGGCGGCCTGGAGATCAGGCGTGGCCAACGGCCCCCGAGAGGTTCAATGGGTCGACACCCAGGATTCGGAAGGCTGCGCCGAGGCGCTCTTCGGGAAGGGTCTCGAAGATCCAGGCGGTGTCGTGCATGGGCACAGTGAGCCAAGAGTTTGAGGCCAGCTCGGCATCGAGTTGCCCCGCCGACCAGCCCGAATATCCGAGCGCGACAAGAAGCCGCTCGGGGCCCTTGCCCTTGGCCGTGGCCTCGAGAATGTCGCGTGATGAGGTCAACCCAAGAAGGCCATTGGAAATGCTCAGGGTAGAGCTCCACTCACCGATGGGTTCGTGCAAAACAAAGCCTCGATCGGGTTGCACCGGCCCACCGACCATGACCGGCTGAGACTCGAGCGGATGGGCGTCGAGGCTGAGGTCAATGCGGCCAAAGAGATTGGAGAGGGTCATGTCCGATGGGCGATTGAGCACCAAACCCATTGCGCCCTTGGGGCTGTGATCGGCCATGAGCACCACCGAACCACCAAAATGAGGGTCGAGCAGGGACGGCATCGCGATGAGCAGATGTCCGGCCACGCTGGGAAAATCGGCGGCGGTGTCATCGGACATGGCATCCTCGCTCTCCGGCAGGCCGGGTTGGTGAAGTTCGTCGGACCATAACTGTCCCATAGCAAGGATTGTACCCCTCCCCCACCTTAAAAAGGAATGGCCTTGGGCCTTGTAAAAAACCAGTCCAACGCAAGCACCCTGGTCTGGCTACGACGCGATCTTCGCCTCAATGACCACACGGCCCTTGCGCGTGCTTTGGAGTTTGAAGAACCCATCGCGCCCATATTCGTGTTCGATCGAGAGATCCTCGACCCACTGCCCAAGAACGATCGTCGTATCGCCTTCATCCACCGCAGCCTCCAAGAGTTGAATGAGACCCTCATCGGATGGGGCGGCGGACTCATTGCCCAGTATGGCTGGCCCCGCGACTGCATCCCCGCGCTGGCCGCCGCCATCAAGGCAGTCCGGGTTATTGCCGCCCATGACTATGAACCGTCAGCCATCGCACGCGACAATGAAGTGCGCCAGCAACTGACGACGATTGGGGTGGACTTCATCACAGTCAAGGACCAATGCATATTCGAGACCACCGAGGTCCTCACCCAGGCTGCCAAGCCATTTAGTGTCTTTACCCCATACAAAAATGCATGGCTCAGGGCCTGTACACCCGCCCACTTTCAGGAACGGGAAGCGGGCGAGTTGCTTCGCGGCCGACTCGTAGCGACCAGCATCGTCCATCAAGCCACCAAATCCACGAACGACTCTCAATCGGCTCGAACCACTGCTGAAAGTCCAAAAGCCAAGAGCGGCTCACCATGTCTTCCGACTCTAGAGGCCATGGGCTTTGGGGCCGCCGCCAAAGAATCGCTGCGCATTCCCACCGGTGAATCGGGTGCCAATCGACTCTTCGAGGATTTTGTGGGCCGTATCCAAGACTACAAAGACGCTCGCGACTTCCCGTCAGTCAAAGGGCCCTCTTACCTCTCGGTGCACCTGCGCTTTGGCACCCTTAGCGTTCGCAAGGCCGTGCGCATGGCCCACGAGATCATTCAAGCCATGCCGGGGCAATCGGCCGGTGCCCAGACCTGGCTCTCGGAGCTTATCTGGCGGGATTTCTACATGCAGATCCTGGCCAACTTCCCGCATGTGGTCGAGCGAAGTTTTCGGCCGGAGTACGACGCCATTCAATGGCGGGACCACCGACCGCAATCAAGAGATTTGCAAGCACAGGCATGGTTTTTGGCCTGGTGCAAAGGCCAGACGGGCTACCCCTTGGTCGATGCCGCCATGCGCCAACTCAATGAGACAGGCTACATGCACAACCGACTGCGCATGGTGACGGCGAGCTTTCTCACCAAAGACCTGGGCATTCATTGGAAGGCTGGCGAATCCTACTTCGCCGAAAAGCTGCTCGACTTTGATTTGGCCGCCAACAACGGCGGATGGCAGTGGGCTGCGTCAACGGGTTGCGATGCCCAACCCTATTTCAGGATCTTCAACCCCGTGAGTCAGAGCGAGAAATTCGACCCCAAGGGGGCCTTCATTCGACGCTATGTTCCCGAGCTTGCCCAGCTATCAGACAAGGCCATTCATGCGCCTTGGTCGGTTCAAGCCGGGTTGCTGCCACAAGAAAAATTTCAGCTCGGAAGGGATTACCCGCACCCTGTTGTGGACCATGATGTGGCCCGACGCGAGACCCTTGCGCGGTTCGAGGTGGTAAAGAAGAAGGAGAAGGGCCTAGGAAACTTAGAGGCCTAGACCTCAACCATTTCGAAGTCAGACTTCTGCGCGCCGCACTCGGGGCATGTCCATGTAATGGGAATGTCTTCCCACTTTGTTCCTGGTGCAATGCCCTCGTCGGGCAGGCCGGCGGCTTCGTCGTAGATCCAGCCGCAGATGAGACACATATAAGTTTTCATAGTCGGTCGCGTTTTAGAAT
>JBJOGU010000049.1:0-2693 GCA_046048075.1 Pseudomonadota bacterium | reverse complement strand
CTGCGAAACCAGAGCAGCGACAGTGGTTGGATGGGGATTGGAGAGGGTGAGAGAACGGAGCTCATATCTTTAGCGACCTGACGATAATTTCTGGTTCGGTACTTTTCGTCAGGCACCCAAGCGTCCGACGAACACGCACCCCTGCAAAATGGTGGGCCGTGTAGGACTTGAACCTACGACCAAAGGATTATGAGTCCTCTGCTCTAACCAACTGAGCTAACGGCCCACTCCCTCAAAGCGTATCAAGAAAGCTCTTGAGTTTGTCGCTACGACTCGGGTGACGAAGCTTGCGAAGGGCTTTGGCCTCGATCTGACGAATGCGCTCTCGGGTGACATCGAACTGTTTGCCCACTTCTTCGAGCGTGTGGTCAGTGGTCATCTCCACCCCGAAACGCATACGAAGCACCTTGGCCTCGCGCGGAGTCAAGGAGTCGAGCACTTCTTTCACGACATCGCGCATGGAGTCCTGCAGAGCTGCCTCATGCGGCTGGAGCGTATTGGTGTCCTCAATGAAATCACCCAGATGCGAGTCGTCGTCATCGCCAATGGGGGTCTCCATTGAGATGGGCTCTTTGGCAATCTTCAAAATCTTGCGAATCTTGTCCTCGGGCATCTCCATCTTGATCGCCAGCTCGGCAGGGTCGGGCTCTTTGCCTGTCTCCTGCAGCAGCTGACGAGAGATGCGATTCATCTTGTTGATGGTCTCGATCATGTGCACCGGGATGCGGATGGTGCGGGCCTGGTCGGCAATCGATCGTGTGATGGCCTGGCGAATCCACCAGGTGGCATAGGTAGAAAACTTATAACCACGGCGGTATTCGAACTTGTCAACGGCCTTCATGAGGCCAATGTTCCCCTCTTGAATCAGGTCGAGGAACTGCAGGCCGCGGTTGGTGTATTTCTTGGCAATTGAAATGACCAAACGGAGATTGGCCTCGGTCATCTCACGCTTGGCTGCTCGGGCGCGCTTTTCACCCTCGTTCATCTGGCGGGCGATCTCTCGAAGGTCGGCCAAGGGAAGTACCACCCGGGCCTGGATATCGAGCAGCTTCTGTTGCTTCTCTTGAAGGGCGGGCAGGTTGCGCTCAAGCAGCGTGGTGTTCGCACCGGACGACGCGTTGACCTTCTTGGTGAAGAAATCCATGCGGGTCTCGTTGCCACGGAAATGCTTGATGAACCACTCTTGGGAGATGCCGACCTTATCAACCGCCAGGTTGCGCACCGCCCGTTCAATCTGACGAATCTCTTCGACTTGAGCCCGAAGGGTGTCTGCGAGTCGCTCGACCATTTTGGCCGTAAAGCGAATGCCCATGAGCTGATTACTAATCGCCTCTTGCGCTTTGTTATAGGCAGGTGACTTGTAGCCATCGGCCGTGAAGGCCTTGCGCATCTTCTCGAATTGCTTCTCGATGGTCTCGAATTTCTCGAGGGCAGCCTGACGGCGCTCGGCCAACCGGGCCGCAGAGGCGGCATCTTCGGCACCCTCTTCGTCCTCTTCAATCGCAATCTCGGCATCGGCCGCAGAGAGCAGGTCTTCCTCGGGTGCATTGGGGTCAACAATGCCGTCGACCACTTCTTCAACACGCATGACGCCGTCACGGATCTTGCCTGCATGGTCCAAGATCTCGTTGATAGTGGTCGGGCAAGACGAAATGGCCAAGACCATTTCTCGAAGGCCCGCCTCAATTCGCTTGGCAATGGCAATCTCGCCCTCTCGGGTGAGCAGTTCAACCGAACCCATCTCACGCATGTACATGCGAACGGGGTCGGTCGTGCGACCGAATTCACTGTCAACGACGGTCGAGAGGGCGGCCTCGGCCTCCTCCTCGGCGTCATCGGCATCGCCGGCGGGTGTGTTCGAGGCAAGCAGCAGGGTCTCGGTATCCGGTGTCGACTCGTAGACCGAGATATTCCATTCCTGGAAGGTGGCCACAATCGATTCCATTTGATCGGAATCGATTTGAATGTCGGGAAGGTGATCGCTGATCTCGGCATGGGTGAGATAGCCACGGTCTTTGCCAAGCAGGATGAGCGACTTCAGTCGGGCCTTGCGGGCCTCGAGTTCTTCTGCAGTGAGCGGCCCCGAGGGCATGAACTCAAGGAGTTTTTTATCGCGCGACCGGCGACCGCCCCGCTTGGGGGTTTGAACCACCTCCACATCAACCGCAACATCCGTGTCCTCGGCCTCGTCATCGGCCTCTGGAATGGAAGCGTCTTCATCGCCTTCGGCCTTGGCGGCTTTGGGGGGGCGACCGGGCCGGCCCCTTTTGGCGGCTGGGGGTTTGGTTGCGGGTGGTTTGGCGACAACCGGCTGCGCGGCGGGAGCGGCCTTGGGCGATTTAAGCGGCTCTTGGGCTTTGCCCGCGACCGCTTTGCCGGCAACGGGTTTGGCCGGCGCCTTCACCACTGGCTTTGCCGCCGCAGCTTTGGCTGGTGCTTTGGTCGAGGTCTTGGCGGTTGCCTTCAGGGGCGCCTTGGCTTTGGCGACCACTTTCGCTGAGGATTTTGCGGCACTCTTTGGCGCAGCCTTGGCGACCGTTTTGGTAGTCGCTTTGGGAGCCACTTTCGCGGGGGCCTTGACCACGACCTTCTGCACCTGCTTGGCGGTGGCCGCTGCCTTCTTACTGGCCTGGGCCGGCGCCTTGGTGGTCACTTTAGGGGCTGCTGCCTTTAGGGCTGCCTTAGGGGCAGCC
>JBJOGU010000048.1:0-2681 GCA_046048075.1 Pseudomonadota bacterium | reverse complement strand
AAGGACCAAGGCAAGGAGGTGGCTGCATCGGCAGAGGTCATTGCGCCGCGGTTTGATGCAGACTATCTCAACAACCCCAAACCGGGCTATCCCATGATGTCCAAGCGTCTGGGTGAGGAAGGGCAGGTACTCTTGCGTGTATTGGTGAGCAGTCAGGGCAGTGCCGAGCAGGTGCAGCTGCTTCGCAGCAGCGGCTTTCCAAGGCTCGATGAGGCGGCCCAAGAGGCAGTCGCCAAGTGGCGTTTTGTACCAGCCAAGGTGGGCAGCGTGGCCACCACGGCATGGGTTCAGGTTCCAGTTTCATTTCAGTTGCGGAGATAAAGCATGTCAACAACACAGGCCATGGGCCTTGGCCACTTTCTTGAGCAGACCGATGCCGTGGGCATGACGCTCTTTCTTATTCTTCTGGCCATGTCGGTGGCGAGTTGGACAGTGATTGTGAGCAAGATTCTCCGGGCCCGCAGGGCCACTCAAACCGGTGCTGAGTTTCTCGCTCGTTTCCAGAACTCCACGTCCATTGATGACCTCAAGTCGCTCATTGCCGACCATCCCGATGCGCGCTCGCAGATCGCAGCCCATGCGCTCTCGGCCGCGACCTACAGTCGAATTGCGCCGGGCTCAGGGTTGATCGATTCCGAAAGCCCCAGTGAATTGGTGAGCCGGGCCCTGCAACAGGCCATTGATGAGGAAGCTGCTCGTCAGGAGTACGGGCAGACGCTCTTGGCCTCTGTGGCTTCCAGCGCGCCCTTTGTGGGGCTCTTCGGAACCGTCTGGGGCATCTACCACGCACTCATTGGCATTGGTATGAGTGGGCAGAGTTCGCTCGACCAGGTGGCAGGGCCGGTGGGCGAGGCACTGATCATGACTGCGCTTGGCCTGGCCGTGGCCATTCCAGCAGCGCTTGCCTACAACGCATTTCAGCGGCAGGCGCGGCTCTACAGTGGCCGTCTCGAGCGTTTTGCGCACGACTTGTTTGTTCTGATCTCCACAGGGAGCAAGCCCCGATAATGGCCTTTCACATTTCTTCGAAGACGGGGCGCAACCAGCCCAACCCCGAGATCAACATGGTGCCGCTCATCGACGTGATGCTAGTGCTTGTGATTATCTTTATGGTCACCGCGCCGCTCATGACCCATGCGGTGAAGGTCGACCTGCCCAAGGCCAATAGCCAGCGCAATGAGGTGAAGCCAGAGACCATCTCTGTTTCGATTGATGCCAAGGGCGATCTCTACTGGAACAAAGAGAAACTCAGTTGGAGCGATTTGCCTGCACGAATGCAGAGTGCATCGACTGCGAACCCCCAACCGGAACTGCACATTCGGGCCGATGAAAACACGGCCTACAAGAAGGTGACCGAGTTGATGAGCGAGGCCTCGCGGGTGGGCCTAACTCGCATTGGGTTTGTGACCGACCCGAAGTAGCGAGGGCGGGATTGCCATTTTTGTCTATTTTGTACAAAATGTACGTAATAGGCATGGCAAAGGATCGGTATGCGCACCATCAGTGCAAGTGAGGCCAAGCAGGGTTTCGCCAACTTAATTGATATGGCCGGCAGGGAACCTGTGGTTATCCAGCGCCAGAAGCGCGGGGTTGCAGTGGTTCTCTCCATGGCAGAGTACGAGCGACTGACGAGAATTAATATTTCTGAGTTCCAGCGCTTTTGCGACCAGATTGGGCAGCGTGCCCAGAGCAACGGGCTCACAGAGAAGGGTCTTACGAAACTTCTCTCCTCTAGAGATTAAGGCGGCCGGCACGACGTGTCCGAATGCCGATTGGTGCTTGACACCAACACGATTATTAGTCGACTGTTGGTTCCTTCTGGCGTTGCGGGGAGGGCAGTCGATAGGGCCATCGCGGAGGGTGTCGTGCTTGTCTCCGAGGATCTTCTTGGGGGGTTGGCTTCCGTCTTGTCGCGTAGCAAATTCGATCCGTATATCTCACTTGAGGAGAGACGCCAGTTTCTCGAACTCTTTTGCAGCATTGCTCAGATGGTGGGTATCCAACACCGGATCAAGGCCTGCAGAGATCCCAAAGACGACATACTACTGCAACTTGCGCTCAATGGAGAAGCGACGTTTCTGGTTACTGGGGATCGAGATCTCTTGGAGCTCGCAGAGTCATTTCTCGCAAGCCACGGATTGAACATCATTTCGCCGAGAGATTATCTCGCCTCGCAAGCCACCGGCTAATCACCATTTCTTCTCAAGCGTAAGCATCACCATGCGAACACCCTTGGTTGTGCTGGTCTCACGGGTATCAAGCGCTCCGTTGGCATAACGTTCACTGACGATGGTTCGATTCGGCGCGGTGAGATTGCTCACCGAGAGGCGCAGATTGGCGGTGGCGTCGAGCCGATAAACCGCATAGACGTCTAGTTGGTGGTTATTGCCCACATTCACAAGGGTGTTGGTGGAGGCTTCCCGGCTGAAAGAGGAATTCCAACTCAAGTTGCCACCCAGGCTTGTCTTTTGATTTGCAAGCTTGTACTCCCCACCAAGGCTCGCGGCATAGCGGGGTGACTCTTGACGCACGAACTCCCCCGACCGATCGTTGATCTCGAGTCGATTCGCCGAGGCATTGCCTTGCAACTCCAATCGCTGCATTGCCTTGGGCTTGAGCTTGAAGTCGAACACCAGGCTGTAGTCTCTGGCAGAGGCAGCGTTGGCGGGGCGCTCCACATA
>JBJOGU010000047.1:0-4846 GCA_046048075.1 Pseudomonadota bacterium | reverse complement strand
GTC
Organism: Pseudomonadota bacterium; assembly: GCA_046048075.1. GTDB lineage: Bacteria > Pseudomonadota > Gammaproteobacteria > Burkholderiales > Burkholderiaceae_A > Hahnella. The sequence goes on along the minus strand of JBJOGU010000047.1, from coordinate 4,843 downwards.
CGGCGCCTGATTGCAATGGATTTCGACTCTGCCTTCGAGTCCTGCGATTTCATTGTTGGACCCGTCTCGCCCACCGTGGCCTGGCCGATCGAGGGTCGCTCCCAGACGGACCCATTGGCCGAGTACTTGGCCGACATCTACACGCTGGGTGCAAGCTTGGCAGGCCTGCCGGCCATGTCTGTCCCCTGCGGGTTTCAAAGTGAGAATGCATTGATGCTGCCCGTGGGCCTCCAGATCATTGCACCGCGTTTTGATGAGGCACGGCTGCTCGCTGTGGCCCACGCCTTTCAGCAGCAGACTGACTGGCACAAGCAGCAGGCCCCTTCGCTGATAGAACCGAAAGGAGTTGCAACATGAACTGGGAGGTGGTGATTGGCCTAGAGACCCATGTGCAATTGCAGACGGCCTCGAAGATATTCTCGGGGGCTGCGACTCGTTTTGGCCAGGAGCCCAATCGCCAGGCCCATCCAGTAGACATGGCCTTGCCGGGCGTCTTGCCTGTGATGAACCGCGCCGCGGTCGAGGCGGCCATACGTTTTGGTCTGGCCATCGGGGCTCGAATTGCGCCTCGCTCCGTGTTCGCTCGAAAGCATTATTTCTATCCAGACCTACCGAAGTCCTATCAAATCAGCCAGTACGAAATTCCGGTGGTCCAGGGGGGGAGCCTTGTCGTCGCGCTCCCTGACGGGACCCATCGGGTGATTGAATTAACTCGGGCACATCTCGAGGAGGATGCCGGAAAATCGGTGCATGAGACCCTGGAGGGCTTGCCGGCGAATTGCTCTGGCATTGATCTGAATCGGGCCGGTACGCCGCTTCTCGAGATCGTGACCGAACCAGTAATGCGATCGGCCAAGGAGGCGGCGGCATATGCCCGAACCCTTCATGGCCTCGTAACATGGATTGGCATCTGCGATGGCAATCTCCAAGAGGGCTCGTTTCGAGTCGATGCGAATGTTTCGGTTCGACGAGTTGGGGAGACCGCACTCGGCACGCGTTGCGAGATAAAAAACCTCAATTCCTTCCGGTTCTTGGAGCGGGCCATTGAGGTGGAGGTGGCTCGCCAGATCGAACTAATTGAAGACGGTGGCCGCGTGATCCAGGAAACCCGGCTCTTCGACCCAGATCGCGATGAGACGCGCTCGATGCGAAGCAAGGAAGACGCCCAGGACTATCGATACTTTCCTGACCCCGACCTGCCGCCTCTGTGCATCGACGGGCAATGGGTGGAGTCCGTGCGGGCCTCAATGCCACAATTGCCCGAGCAACTCCGCGAGCAGTGGACTGCGTCTCTGGGCCTGAGCGCCTATGACGCATCGATGCTTGTGCAGTCTCGGGCCCATGCCGACTACTTTGCCAACTGCCTCTCGGTCCTGCAGGCGCAGAGGGTGGCGGAGCCGGTTGACTCCGAACTTGGCAAGGCACTGGTGAACTGGATGATGAGCGAGCTCGCCAACCAACTCAATCGAGAAGGCCTTGAAATCTCTCAGAGCAGGGTCTCCCCCGAGCAGCTCGCCGGCCTTCTGCTCCGTGTCCAGGATGGAACGCTTTCGAACAAGATTGCCCGCGAGGTTTTTGCTGACTTGTGGGCAGGGGCATTTGTCAGCGCCGATCAGGCCATCGAGGCCAAGGGCCTTCGGCAGATTCAGGACACGGGCCTGATCGAGTCGCTCATCGAGGAGGTGCTTGCGAATCAGCCTAAAATGGTCGAAGAGTTTCGGGCCGGCAAGGACAAGGCGCTCAACGCACTCGTGGGCCAGGTCATGAAGCGCTCACAGGGCAAGGCGAACCCACAGATGGTCAGTGATCTGATGCGTCAGCGTTTGGGTTGACTCGGGGCTGATCAAGCGCATCAATCTGGCTCTTGAGCCAGGCGATCAAGAAGATTCCTGGAAACGCCGCCAAAAAACTTCCCAGAAAAAATGGGGGCCAGCCATAGTCTGTGGCGGCGACCCCTGCGACGGGTCCCACCCAGACCCGACCAATAGAGGCCAGCGCCGATAGAAGGGCGAATTGAGTGGCTGTAAAGCGAATGTCGCAGAGGGCCATGAGCAGGGCCACGAAGGCCGCCGTGCCCATTCCGCCGGCGAGGTTCTCGAGAAGAATCACAATTGTCATCTGCCAGAGTGCCGGGGGTGCGATGGAGAGCCACCAGAAGCCCAAATTCGTGATGGCCTGGAGTGCGCCGAAGATGAGCAGCGCCCGCCAGAGCCCCAACCTCGATAGCCACAGGCCCCCAACCAGGCCACCCACAAGAGTGGCCAGTAGCCCCATCCCCTTGTTCACGGCCCCGACCTCTGCAGGACTGAATCCTGCCCCACGAATCAAGAAGGCTGTGGAGAGACTCCCTGCAAAAGCGTCCCCCAGCTTGTAGAGCACGATGGCCACAAGTATGACAATCGCTGCTTTACGGCCAAAGAACTCCTTGAAAGGTTCGACCACCGCATCCCGAAGGCTTGTGGGCGCACGGATCTCGCTGGGCTCAGGTGCCAACGCAGCGATCAGAGCGAGCACCAGACAGAGTCCTGCCATAACCCGATAGGTTCCACCAAAACCAAGGTAGAGATCGGCCAACATCAGGGCGAGCCCCCCGGAGGTGAGCATGGCCAGCCGATAACCGATCACCGACCAGGCGGCGCCCAGGCCCCGCTCTTCGGGTCGAAGTGACTCGGCCCGCCAGGCGTCAAACACAATGTCGAAACTCGCCGAGAGAACCACCAAAAGAAAAGCAAGGCTCGCCAGCCGCGTCAGCCAGCCCTCATTGGCTGGGCTCGAAAACGACATCGAAAAAAGCACCCCTGCCATGATGAGCTGTAAGAGAATGAGCCAGCCCTTGCGTCGCCCGAACCGATCAGGGCCGATGCGATAGCGGTCCATCATCGGGGCCCAGGCGAATTTGTAGGTGTAGGGCAGGCCGAGCACCGTTAGCCAGCCAATGGTCTTCAGGTCCACCCCCTCGACCGTCAGCCATGCCTGAAGCGTCCCTGCAGAGAGGGCCAAGGGAAGGCCGCTGGCAAAGCCCAGCAGCAGTGTCATGAAAAGAAGTTGGCGGGATGCGGGGGCGGAGCCGGTGGTTGCGGACATCGACAGGTCTTTGCTGGAGGGGATGAGGTATCTTTTCAGGAGTATGCAGGCAAGCTCAAGTCATTCGTCATTGCGTCTGGTCAGGATCTGGGTTGCGCTCGTCCTGGCGACCTCGATGGGCGGCTGTGTAACGACCGGGGCTGGGTCAAAGGCCCTCGCGGGCCCAGGAGACGGCATCGTGGTCCAAGGTGCCTCTGACATTCGCAAGCTCGTGCCCGCGGAGCAACTCGAGCGCTCGGCCACCAAACAATTCGAGGCCATGAAGCGCGAGGCACAGAAGAAGAACGCGCTTCTGCCCCCGAGTGACCCCACAGTGGTTCGGCTCAATGCGATTGCCAATCGCCTCAGGCCTTATGCCAATGCATGGAACCCGGGTGCCCCGAAGTGGAATTGGGAAGTCGCTGTCTTCAAGAACGAGCAGATCAATGCCTTCTGCATGCCTGGAGGCAAGATCGGGTTCTTCACGGGTATCGTCGAAAAACTCAAACTCACGGATGATGAGATTGCCATGGTGATGGGCCATGAGATGGCCCATGCGCTGCGTGAGCACAGCCGTGAGCAACTGGCCAAGGCCCAACTCACCGACATTGGTGCCACGGTCCTCTCAAGCCTGATGGGTTTGGGTGAAGGCGGGCGCCAGGTAATGGGCTTTGGCACCCAGTTGCTCACGATGAAGTTTTCTCGCAGCGATGAGACCGATGCGGACCTGGTCGGCCTCGATATCGCCTCCCGCGCGGGGTACGACCCCCGCACGGCCATTGTGCTCTGGCGAAAGATGCAGTCGGCCAGCAAGGGGGCACCGCCCGAGTGGTTCTCAACTCACCCAGCGAGCTCTACCCGCATCGATGACATCTCGCGCAACCTGCCCCGCGTCTTACCTCTCTATGCAAAGGCCATTGGCAAGTCACTCGACACCCTGCCGACCGACCCGTCGCTGCGCTAATTACGCCGAAGCGATCGCCCTTGAAATTCGCCAGATGGCCCGAATGGCTTGGCTCGTTAGCCTGGTCCGTTGGGCGGGCTGGATGGGCTTGCGCTATTGGTCCTTGAAGTCAACGATCAGTGGGGCATGGTCGGAGAATGACTGGGCCTTAAAGACAGTGGCCGTCTGGGCGCGGCTCGCAATGCCTGGGGATGCCACCAGGTAGTCGATTCGCCATCCCACATTGTTGGCTCGGGCTTGCCCCCGATTGCTCCACCAGGTGTATCCCTCGTCGGTGGCATGGGGGTAGAGGCTTCGATAGACATCCACCCAGCCGAGATCCTTGAAGATCGCATCGAGCCAGGCCCGCTCTTCGGGCAGAAAGCCAGAGTTCTTCAAATTGCCCTTCCAGTTCTTGAGATCCCTTTCGGTATGGGCAATATTCCAGTCCCCACAAATCACAAAGTCTCGCCCGGTGTCTCGGTGTTCCCGCATCCATTCCTTAAGCTGGGGCAGAAATGCATCCATGAAGCGAAACTTCGACGCCTGACGATCCTCGCTTGCAGATCCCGAGGGCGCATAGAGGCTCATTACGGTGAGACCCTTGCGGTCGGCCCGAATCAGCCGGCCCTCGCTGTCGAACTCTTGGACGCCAAATCCCGATGAAATGCGCGTGTCGGCCCTGTCGCAGTAAATGCCCACCCCGCTGTAGCCCTTCTTCTCTGCGCATGCGAAGTTACCCAAGAGCTGCGAATCTCGGCCCCGAAGCGTTCTTAGGTCTGCGTCGATGTCTTGCTCCTGCGCTTTGAGTTCTTGAAGGCAGATAAAGTCGGCCGA
>JBJOGU010000046.1:0-3955 GCA_046048075.1 Pseudomonadota bacterium | reverse complement strand
AGCAGGGTTTTACCGGTTCCGGGCGAGCCCACCATGAGCACACCGCGCGGGATGCGCCCACCGAGTTTCTGAAACTTGGATGGGTCGCGCAGGAACTCAACGAGCTCGGTGACCTCTTCCTTGGCCTCATCGCAGCCTGCGACATCGGCAAAGGTGATGTTGTTGTTGTTCTCATCGAGCATGCGGGCCTTGGACTTGCCAAATGAGAAAGCACCACCGCGGCCACCGCCCTGCATCTGGCGCATGAAGAAGATCCAGACACCAATAAGCAGAAGCATGGGGAACCAAGAAACGAAAATGCTCATGAGCAGCGAGGGTTGCTCCTCGGCCTTGGCCGAGACCGTAACGCCGTACTTCATGAGGTCGGAGACCATCCAGATGTCTTGGGGTGCATTGACTGAAATGACACGGTCATCGGTGGTCTGCGCGCGCACGATCCGTCCGTCGATTGTGGCGGAGCGAATGCGTCCCTGGCGCGCCTCTTCCATGAACTGGGAGTAAGAGACCTCGGTGCCCACTCTCTGGCCGCCGTCGAACTGACGGAATACCGAGAAGAGCACAAGACCAATCACCATCCAAATTGCGACTTTGGAGAACGTGTTATTCACTTCTAGACCCTTTCAGCGAAGCCAACTGGCTTTTTGAGGCTACACGAAAATTAGAACCCAACTCAAAACCCGACTAAGTTACTAGGATATACCGAAATCCCTCGCCCACCAAGCTTTGACAAAGACTACGCCCGGAGATCCCTTCCAAGCAAAAAAAGCTCGGACGACTCCGCGCGGCTCGCCGCGGGCTTGCGCGAGGTGACGCGATCGAAGACCCGCTTGAAGGCCTCGACGAGCTGGCTATAGCCACTGCCTTGAAATGTCTTGACCAGCAGTGCCCCCTGGGGCTTTAAGTGCTGTTGAGAGAAGGCCAAGGCCAGTTCGCAGACGTGCATGATTCGGGCAGCGTCGGCCACACCCACACCCGATAGATTGGGGGCCATATCCGACAAAACAAGATCGACCTTGCGCCCCGAGAGGCTTTTGGCAAGGGCCTCCTCCACCTCGGCCTCGCGAAAATCGCCTTCCAAAAACGCCACATCGGCAATGGGGTCCATGGGAAGGATGTCGAGCGCAATGATCTGCCCATGAATGCCTGGCTCGCCCTTCTTCGCGAGTTTCTCGCGAACCACCTGCGACCAACTCCCCGGTGCGGCACCGAGGTCCACAACGGTCATGCCAGGTCTTATCAGGCGGTCTTTCTCGTCGATCTCAAGGAGTTTGAAGGCCGCCCGTGAGCGGTATCCCCGTTGTTGTGCCTGACGCACGTAGGGGTCGGTGACATGCCGATGAATCCAGGCGGGATTGCTCTTGTTCTTGGCCAGGCCAGCTACTCGTATCGAACGTCAAGGATTTCCACCTCGCGCGACCCACTGGGGGCCACCACCGTGACGACATCGCCCACCACCTTGCCGATAAGCGCTCGAGAGATGGGGCTAGAGACCGAGATCTTTCCCTGACGAAGGTCGGCCTCGTCATCGCCCACAATCTGGTAGCGCGCCTTCTCGCCGGATTCAATGGTCTCGACTTCGACGGTCACACCAAAGACCACCCGGCCGTCTTGCTCGAGCTCTTTGGGGTTGATGATCTGAGCCGTGGAGAGCTTGCCCTCGAGTTCGGCGATGCGGGCCTCAACAAAGCCCTGCCGTTCCTTGGCTGCATCGTATTCGGCATTCTCAGAGAGATCGCCCTGCGCGCGTGCTTCGGCAATGGCATTGATGACCGATGGCCGTTCGACGTGCTTGAGGCGCTGGAGCTCCTCGCGGAGCATCTCGGCCCCTTTGACCGTTAATGGGGTGGCAGACATATCAGAGACTCAACTGGCGATGCAGACCCTGCAAATCATAGACCTCCAGGCGCGCATGCGCGATGGCCTGCATGCCCTCGACCGCGGCACGCGCCCCGGCCAGCGTGGTGTAGGTGGTGACGCGCTGGGCCAAGGCGGTGGTGCGAATCGATCGGGAGTCGGCCATTGCCGTGCGTTTCTCTTCAACCGTATTGATGATGAAATGCACCTCGCCATTCTTAATCATGTCGACCACATGCGGGCGGCCCTCGGTCACCTTGTTCACCGTGACCACCGGGATGCCCTCGGCCGCGATGGCTGCAGCCGTACCTCGCGTAGCAATAATCTTGTAGCCCAGGCCATGGAGCATCTGGGCCACCTCGATCATGCCGGGCTTGTCGCTGGTCTTGACACTGATGAAGGCCAGGCCGCCCTTGGAGGGGTCGGGCAGTTGGGTGCCCGCAGCAATCTGTGATTTCACAAAGGCCTCGACAAAGGTGGGCGCCACGCCCATGACCTCGCCCGTCGATTTCATCTCGGGACCAAGAATGGTGTCGACTCCCGGGAACTTCACGAACGGGAATACGGCCTCCTTCACCGAGAAGTAGCCAGGTGTCACTTCGCGAACCACCCCCTGCTCGGGCAGGCTGCGGCCCAGCATGGCCCGGGCTGCGATCTTGGCTAGCGGCATTCCAGTGGCCTTCGAGACAAAGGGCACCGTTCGGGATGCACGTGGATTGACCTCGAGCACAAAGACCGAGCCATTCTGAATGGCGAACTGAACGTTCATCAGGCCAACCACATTCAAGGCCCGAGACATGAGTTCGGTCTGGCGCTTGAGCTCTGCAATGAGATCGGCCGAGAGGGAGTAAGGCGGCAGGCTGCAGGCGGAATCGCCCGAGTGAACGCCGGCCTGCTCAATATGCTCCATCACCCCGCCAATGAGCACCTGTTTGCCGTCCGAGAGGCAATCCACATCGACCTCGATGGCATCGTTTAAGAAACGATCGAGCAGCACGGGGGAGTCGTTCGAGACCTTCACCGCCTCGCGCATGTAGCGCTCGAGATCGCGCTGCTCATGAACAATTTCCATGGCACGACCACCGAGCACGTAGCTCGGCCTCACCACCAGGGGATACCCAATCTCTTGGGCCAAGCGAATGGCCTCTTCTTCATTGCGGGCCGTTCGATTGGGGGGTTGAAGGAGTTCAAGCTTGTGCAACAACTTCTGGAAGCGCTCGCGGTCCTCGGCAATATCGATCGACTCAGGCGATGTGCCGACAATCGGCACACCCGCAGCCTCGAGCGATTTGGCGAGCTTAAGCGGCGTCTGGCCCCCGTATTGAACGATGACGCCAACGGGCTTTTCGAGTTCCACAATCTCGAGGACATCCTCGAGTGTGAGGGGCTCGAAATAGAGGCGATCGGAGGTGTCGTAATCGGTGGAGACAGTCTCGGGATTGCAGTTGACCATGATGGTCTCAAAGCCATCCTCGCGCAGGGCCATGGCCGCATGCACACAGCAGTAATCGAACTCGATACCCTGCCCAATTCGGTTGGGGCCTCCCCCCAGCACAATCACCTTCTTGCGATCGGTTGGCCGCGCCTCGCACTCCTGCTCGTAGCTTGAGTAGAAGTAAGAGGTTCCCGTATCAAACTCTGCAGCACAGGTGTCCACGCGCTTGTAGACAGGCCGCACCCCCAGGCCCTGACGCAGCTTGCGAATGGCGCCCTCGGTGGTGTCAAGCAGATAAGCCAACCGCCGATCGGAGAAGCCCTTGCGCTTGAGTTCGCGCAGCAAGGGCTCGGTGAGATCACCCAAGGTCTTTTTCTCGAGGGCGAGCTCGATATCAACAATCTCTTTGATTTGGACGAGGAACCAGGGGTCGATATGGGTCAGGGCATGGACTTCGTCCACCGAGAAACCAACGGCAAATGCATCGCCCACATACCAAATGCGCTCGGGGCCGGGCTCTCCCAGTTCCTCCTCAATGGCCTCGCGGTCGGTGGTCTTCTGGTTGAGTCCATCGACCCCCACCTCGAGGCCCCGCAGCGCCTTCTGAAAGGACTCCTGAAAGGTGCGACCCATGGCCATCACTTCACCGACTGACTTCATCTGTGT
>JBJOGU010000045.1:0-14017 GCA_046048075.1 Pseudomonadota bacterium | reverse complement strand
CTCTGGCCCCCATCTCACGGGCGGATTGCCCATGGGCCGCCTCGTCATCGGCCATGGTCGCAACAATCGCGCGGGATGCCCGGTCGTTGGGTGGCAGGGTCGAAAGATGGCCCTTAAGATGCGCCTCCACCTGCTTCTCTGTCTCGGACACAAAACCCATGGCAATTGCTGGGGTCATTTTGCCCGCAACAAATCCCAGGGCAAATGCGCCCGCGTACCAAAGAGGTGCCAGCAGGCTCGGCCTTGAATCCAGTGCATCGAGCCTCTCAGCAGTCCACCGAAGATGGTCGGACTCTTCCCGGCCAGCCTGCAGCAGGACCTCACGATGCCGCCAGTCCGAGCTGGCCAGCGCCTGTCCCTGGTAGAGGGCCTGGGCAGCAACCTCGCCAGCATGATTAACTCGCATTAGGCCGGCGGCGTGTCTTCTCTCTGCATTGGTGAGGTCGGGCTCAGGCATACCCGCCGCTGGGGACGGCCGGCCGGTTCCCGCGGGCTTAAGGGTGAGGGTTTTTAAGGCGTTGTCAAAGGCAGCAACGAGTCGATCTGACATTGCATGTTGTTGCATCGCCAACTTACTTCGAGAAGCCAGCCCCAGCCGAGTTCGCCAAGTGCGCAACGGCCTTGCCAATCTCGGCATCGCTATAGGCACCACCACCTTGGGCAGGCATGGCGCCTTTGCCCTTGAGCGAGGAGGTGAGTAGGCTGTCATAGCCTTTTGAAATTCGCGCAGACCATGCGCCTTTGTCGCCGAATTTCGGTGCGCCCATGACCCCCGCTGCATGGCATCCGGCACATGCGGCTGCGTAAACTTCTGCACCCGTTCGAACGGGTTTGGCGCCAGCGGCAGCCACCACAGATGTGGAGCCCACCTCCGGTGCTGTAGCGACTCGTCCGACTGGCTTGATCCGCTCGGCGATGGCCTCGGGTGTGAGGGCCACACTGCCAGCGCCCGTCTTTGAAACCGAGCCTACATGTTTGGTGAGCAGAGCGATGATCAGGACCGGCACCACAAATGCCAAAACCACGGCGACGATGAGTTGTTTCGGGGTTTTAATCGGGCTCTCGTGTTCGGACATGGATTCGCTCATTTCAAAGTTGAAAGAAAGAAAAATTAATGGGGCCTGGGCCAATGCATTGCTGGTCTAAGAACTTTGTCGTTGTCCCAAGACAGCTATTATAGAAGGGCTCGCGTCTGTAGCTCAGTGGATAGAGTATTGGCCTCCGAAGCCAAGGGTCGCAGGTTCGATTCCTGCCAGACGCGCCAAACACCGGGTTGATGGCCAAGGGCCCCGCCTCTATGGTTGGACTTCTCAACCGGAAAACCCCAGTGGGTCGATTTCAATGGTTGCATCGACTTTGATGGTGCTCGCCATCCGCATGTCCAGTTCTTCCACTGCAGCGTGGAGCTGGGATCGGCTTGCCGACTCCAGAATCAACTGCCAGCGGGTCTTGTTTGCGACTCGCTCGGGATACTGCGGCACCGGTGGATAAATCCGTACCCCGTCGATCTTTGTACCCTGGTCATAAATGGCCTTTGCTGCGTCCTCCACGGCCGTGGCATTTCGGTGGGATAGACGAATGAGGGCAAGGTATCGGTATGGTGGAAGGCCGGCATGCTCTCGGTCAGCGAGAAGCGTCGCCCAAAAGGCTTTCTGGGAATCAAAACCCGGGGCGGTGATTGCCCGCATCAAGGGGTGTTCGGGATAGTGGGTCTGGATCCACACGCCCGCCGCCGATCCCTGAGGGGCAGCGTTCTCCAAAGGGCTTGAATTGGGATGGCGGCCAGCTCGGCCCGCAACCTGCAAAAGCAGTGCAAACAACTGCTCTGCGCTGCGATAGTCTGGCTGATGAAGTCTTGCATCGGCATCGAGCACCAGAACCGTCCTCAGGTTTGGGAAGTCGTGGCCCTTGGCCATCATTTGAGTGCCGACGACAATGTCAGCTCGGCCCTCTCTTATGTCATCGAAGGCGGCCTCGGTCGACTTGGCGCCCTTCATTTGGTCTCTGTCGACCCGCAAGATTCGGGCGTCTGGCAGCCGACGGGCGATCGCCTCTTCAACCCGCTGGCTCCCCCGACCGAGGGTGTCCAGAGAAGGGTTCCCGCAAGCCGGGCAGGCCTTCGGAGGGGCTTCAACGAGTCCGCATCGATGGCAAATGAGACGCCAGCCTAGGCCCCGTTGATGAAGCACGGCCGGTGCGTCGCAGTCTCGGCAGACATTGACCCACCCACAGGCACCGCAGCTCAGAATGGGGGACCAACCCCGCCGATTGACGAAGACCAGGCTCTGCTCGCCTCGTTTCACCGCCTCCTCAAGCCGGCTCCACAGGCTCGGGGCCAACCCCTCTTCCGGCCGCTCTCGAGAGAGGTCAACAAGGAAGATTTTTGCGGTCTCGGTGCCTGTTGCCTGGGTTCGCATCTCGATGGACTGAATGCGTCCTGATTTCATCTGTGCCTGTGTCTCGAGGCTTGGCGTGGCTGAGCCCAAGACCAGCCGGGCTCCGATCGACTGGGCACGCCAAATGGCAAGATCTCGTGCCGAGTAGCGTAGCCCCTCCTGCTGTTTGTAGGAGCTGTCGTGCTCCTCGTCCACGATAATCAAGCGCAGATCGTCAAGCGGAGCAAAGACGGCCATCCTCGTGCCGATAAGGATGTCGAGACAGCCACTTGCAGCTTCCATCCATGTTTTTGCCCTTTGTCGCTCGGTCAAGCCACTGTGGAGTACGCCGAGTCGTGACATCGGGAAACGCTCTCGAAGCCGCTCATGCAACTGCGGTGTCAGGCCAATCTCGGGCACCAGAATCAAAACTCGCCCGAGGTTCTCTTTTCCCAGCCCTGCAATCAGTTCCTCATAGACCCTTGTCTTGCCCGACCCGGTCACGCCATGAAGCATTGCAGGTCGGCTGTCCGCCATGAGGCGATCCAATGCGATTTTCTGGTCAGTCGTTAAGGGGCACGCATTGGGCCGGGGTTGATAGGTTTTTGGCGAAGGGGCCCCTTTTTTCTCGGCGTCGCCTCGAACGACTTTGGCCAAGGCGTCTGCTGGAGACTGCTTTCGTTTGGGGCTTTTTCGATATTGGGTCGATGTTCTCCACCACCCCGGGAGCATGGTGCCCACAACTTCCCCCAGGCCGCGGTGGTAGTAGCGGGCGGCAAACCGCAGTAGATTTAAGTGCAGATCGGAGATGGTTGGAAGTGCTTCCAACTTCGCGTGAACCTCGCGAAGCGCGTAACCGATGCCCTCTAAGGCCTGTGGCTCGCAGCGGCGAGTCTCATTGATCAGGCCAATCATCTGCCTTCGACCCATGGGGACGAGGACCCATTGGCCAGCTGATGGACTCGGAAGGGCCTCTGGCCAGATATAGGTCAAGGGCCCCAGTCGAGGCGCATCAACGACGACATCGACGAGGGTCAGCATTTGCCCTGAAGGGCGATGCGGGCACGCTGCGGCCCGTCTTCAACGCGGCCAAGAAGCCGAGAGAGCCGAGAAGGCCAAGGAGGCCGATGAGGCTCGAACGCCTCAGTGGTCCTGGCGGACTTGGTTGCGGCTGGCTTTGGCAACGGCCTCGACCAGACACGACACGTTGTCGATGGGTGTGAACTGAGAGATCCCATGGCCCAGATTAAAGACGTGGCCCACTCCGGATTCGAGTGGACCGAAAGAATCGACCACCCTAGTGGCCTCGGCCTCAATATGCTTGGGCTCGCCCAACAATGCGGCCGGATCGAGGTTGCCTTGGAGAGTGCAACGCGAACCGATGTTCGCGCGCATCGCGGACAAGTCACTGGTCCAGTCGAGGCCAATGCCATCGCAGCCAGTGCCGGCAATTCTCTCGGCCCACTGGCCGCCACCTTTGACGAAGACAATCACCGGAGTGGACGGATGGCGCTGCTTGAGAGCACCAACGATCGTCTTAAGGTTCGCAAGGGAGAAGCGATCGAAGGCTCGATCAGCCAATAAGCCGCCCCAGCTATCGAACAGCATGATGGTCTGAGCCCCTGCTTTGACTTGCATGTCGCAGTAGTCGATAACCGCGCTTTGTATGCGATCAATCAGGGTCAAGACCAACTCGGGCCGACTATAGATCCATTTGCGAACCATCAGGAAGTCATCGCCGCTGCTTCCGCCAGAGAGCATGTAGCAGGCCAGCGTCCAGGGGCTTCCGGAAAAGCCGATCAAGGGAACGCGGCCATTGAGGGTTTGTCGGATTAAAGCAACCGCATCACCTACGTAAGACAAGGCCTCGGCCATCTGAACGTTGGGTAATGTTGCAACGTCGGCTTCCGATTCGATCTTTTTGTGGAATCGAGGTCCCTCCCCTTCGACAAAGTGCAAGCCGAGGCCAAAGGCATCGGGGATAGTGAGGATGTCCGAGAAAAGAATGGCCGCATCGAGTCCATAACGATCAATGGGCTGAAGCGTGACCTCGCAGGCCAGCTCGGGGTTCTTACAAAGCGCGAGAAAGTTGCCGGCCTTTCTTCGAGTGGCGTTGTACTCTGGCAGATAGCGTCCCGCCTGGCGCATGAGCCAGACCGGCGTCCTCTCCACAGGCTGTCGCGCAAGGGCACGAAGAAAGAGGTCGTTTTTCAAAATGATTCAGATGCGCAGATGCGCTCCTGCACCCGAGCTACTTATTTCCGCGGAATTGCTTGAGGGCGGCGAGCTGTGCCGTGGCGATGGCGAGTTCGGCCTGCACCGCGGCATGGTTCACGTCGGCCGCATTGTTGGCGAGCGCCTCGGCGGCATGCTTGCGAGCAGCCTCTGCCTTGGCCTCGTCGAGATCCTTGCCGCGTATAGCGGTGTCAGCGAGAACCGTCACCGCGCGTGGCTGGACCTCAAGGATTCCACCGGCAACAAAAATCAACTCTTCCTTGCCGCCGGCCTTGATGCGAACAGCGCCAGGTCGAATGCGCGTGATGAAGGGGACATGGCCAGGCAGAATGCCCAATTCACCTTGCTCGCCCGGCAACGCCACGAACTCGGCCTCTCCAGAGAAAATCCTCTCGTGAGCACTTACAACATCAACAAGAATGGTTCCAGCCATTTGCGGCGTCCTATCGGAGGTGAGACTTGTTACTGGAGGGTCTTGGCCTTCTCGAAGACCTCGTCGATGCCACCGACCATATAGAAGGCCTGCTCGGGTAGGGCATCGCATTCACCGTCGACAATCATCTTGAACCCGCGAATGGTCTCCGCGAGTGTTACGTATTTACCGGGCGAGCCAGTGAATACCTCTGCAACACTGAATGGCTGGGACAGGAACCGCTGGATCTTGCGGGCCCGCGCCACGAGGAGTTTGTCTTCTGGAGAGAGCTCGTCCATTCCAAGAATGGCGATGATGTCGCGCAGCTCTTTGTAACGCTGCAAGGTGGCCTGAACGCGCCGCGTGACTGAATAATGTTCGTCACCGATCACATTGGGGTCGACCTGTCGTGAGGTGGAGTCGAGAGGGTCAACCGCGGGATAGATTCCCAGGGCGGCGATGTCGCGTGAGAGAACCACGGTGGCATCAAGGTGAGCGAAGGTGGTCGCGGGCGATGGATCTGTGAGGTCGTCGGCCGGGACGTAAACCGCTTGGATGGATGTAATCGACCCAACCTTTGTCGACACAATCCGCTCCTGCAGCACGCCCATCTCTTCAGCGAGAGTCGGCTGGTATCCCACAGCGGAAGGCATACGACCTAGTAGAGCGGAAACCTCAGTTCCAGCGAGTGTGTATCGATAAATGTTGTCGACGAAGAAGAGAATGTCACGGCCTTCGTCACGGAAACGCTCGGCCATAGTGAGGCCTGTGAGCGCCACACGGAGGCGGTTGCCCGGGGGCTCATTCATCTGACCAAAAACCATCGCCACCTTGTCAAGAACATTGGAGTCCTTCATCTCGTGGTAGAAGTCGTTGCCTTCGCGAGTGCGCTCACCCACACCTGCAAACACCGAGAGTCCTGCGTGCTGCTTGGCGATGTTGTTAATGAGTTCCATCATATTGACTGTCTTGCCCACACCGGCACCGCCGAAGAGGCCGATCTTGCCCCCTTTAGCGAACGGGCAGATGAGGTCGATCACCTTAATCCCCGTCTCAAGAAGCTCGACCGAGGGAGCAAGGTCAGCAAACTTTGGCGCAGCCTGATGGATCGCACGACGCTCTTTGGTGGGGATTTCTCCCGCTTCATCGATGGGCCGCCCGAGGACATCCATGATTCTGCCAAGGGTCTCGTGGCCAACGGGCACGGAGATGGGCGCGCCGGTGTTGTTGACCGACATTCCGCGACGAAGGCCATCGGAGGACCCCATCACGATCGTGCGCACAACGCCATCGCCAAGTTGTTGTTGAACCTCGAAGGTGAGGCCCTTTTCGACAAGATCATGCTCCGATCCACGATCGAGCATGAGGGCGTCATAAACCTGCGGGATACCGTCTGCGGGGAACTGGATGTCCACCACCGCGCCAATACACTGAACGATTCTTCCTTGTGCCGTGCTCATATGCAGATTCCTATGCTTTAAGACTCTCTGGGTTTCGGGATTGTGACTGGCTTAAACCGCCGCCGCGCCCCCAACGATTTCTGACAATTCCTTGGTAATTCCCGCCTGACGCGCCTTGTTGTAGGTGAGTTGTAGGGAGGCGATTAATTGCTTTGCGTTGTCTGAGGCGGCCTTCATTGCCACCATGCGAGCACTCTGCTCGCATGCCATGTTTTCGGCGACCGCTTGAAAGACCATGGACTCGAGGTACCTCGTTAGAAGGTCACTCAGAACGAGTTCGGCGTTGGGCTCGTAGAGGTAGTCCCAGTCGTGGTTGGGGTCGGTTCTCTCGAGACGATCATCGGATAGTGGCAACAACTCACGCACCAATGGGTTCTGCTTCATGGTGTTGACGAACTCATTCGAAGCCAGGTAGACCGCGTCGAGCTCGCCGGCAGCGAACGCATCAAGCTGAACCTTAACCGGCCCAATGAGCGTTTCGAGGTGGGGTGTATCCCCGAGGCCAATCTTGTGAGAGACGATCTTGGTGCCCGCGCGGCCAAAGAAACCAAAGCCTTTGTTTCCAATCGCCGTGACTTCAATCTTCGCGCCGGTGCCCTCCCACTCTCGCACCTTGGTCATGACCTGGCGCAATAGATTGGTGTTGAGTCCACCGCAGAGGCCCTTGTCCGAGGTCACAACGATGAGGCCAATTCGACGCACCTCGTTTCGCTTCACCATGTATGGGTGGACAAATTCGGGAGTGGCATGGCTAAGGTTTGCACAGATGGCACGGACCTTCTCCACATACGGACGCCCCGCCCGCATCCGCTCCTGTGCCCTGCGCATCTTGGAGGCGGCCACCATTTCCATGGCCTTGGTGATCTTGCGCGTGTTTTGCACGCTCTTAATCTTGTTTCGGATTTCTTTTGAGCCAGGCATGGACCAACCCTAATTAATATGCGCCGGTTTTCTTGAACTCTTCGATGGCCGAACGAAGCTTGGCTTCGTTGTCCGAGGAGAGGTCTCGATCATTTTCGATGGCTTCCGTGAGCGCCTTATGCTTCTGAGCAATATGGTCCCGCAACGCACGCTCAAAGGCGCCGGCCTTGATCACTTCGACATCGTCCATGTAGTTGTTATTCACCGCGAACAGGGTCAGTGCCATTTCCCAGATCTTGAGCGGCTGATACTGAGGCTGTTTCATGAGCTCGGTGACGAGACGACCACGCTCGAGTTGCTTGCGAGTGGCCTCATCAAGATCGGAGGCGAACTGTGCGAACGCCGCCAACTCGCGGTACTGCGCAAGTGCCAATCGCACCCCAGCGCCCGTGTCTTTCCGCTTCATCAGCTTGGTCTGCGCAGCACCGCCCACTCGGGACACTGAAATACCAGCGTTCAAGGCTGGTCGAATACCTGCATTGAAGAGGTCGGTCTCAAGAAAGATCTGGCCATCCGTGATGGAGATCACGTTGGTGGGAACGAAAGCGGAGACATCGCCTGCCTGCGTTTCAATGATAGGAAGCGCTGTTAACGAACCGGTCTTGCCTTTGACCGCTCCCTTGGTGAATTTCTCAACGTACTCCTCATTGACTCGGGCGGCGCGCTCGAGCAGGCGAGAGTGCAGATAAAAGACGTCGCCAGGGAAGGCCTCTCGTCCTGGGGGGCGGCGCAACAGGAGCGAAACTTGACGATAGGCCACCGCCTGCTTGGAGAGATCGTCATAAATGATCAGGGCGTCTTCGCCCCTATCGCGGAAGTACTCGCCCATGGTACAGCCAGAATAGGCCGCCAGGTACTGCATCGCCGCGGACTCAGACGCCGATGAGGCCACTACGATGGTGTAGGCCATAGCGCCGGTCTCTTCGAGCTTGCGTACAACGTTGGCGATTGTCGAGGCCTTCTGCCCAATCGCAACGTAGACACAGGTCATGTTCTGACCCTTTTGATTAATGATCGTGTCGACCGCGACAGCTGTCTTTCCGGTCTGGCGATCACCAATGATCAGCTCACGCTGACCGCGACCCACAGGAACCATGGAGTCGATTGCCTTGAGACCCGTCTGCACGGGCTGAGAGACCGACTTCCGGTAGATCACTCCGGGAGCTACCTTCTCGATCACGTCCGTCATCTTGGCGTTGATGGGGCCTTTGCCATCGATGGGCTGACCCAAGGCATTGACCACCCGACCAATCAATTCGGGACCGACGGGCACATCGAGAATACGGCCAGTGGCCTTCACCACCGCACCCTCTGAGATGCCAAGGTAGTCGCCGAGGATCACGGCGCCGACGGAGTCGCGCTCAAGATTGAGGGCGAGGCCGACCACGTTGTCGGGGAACTCGAGCATCTCGCCCTGCATGACATCTGATAGACCATGAATTCGGCAGATGCCGTCGGTGACTGTGACGACGGTCCCCTGATTGCGGGTGTCCGCGGCCAGGTTCAAGCCCTGGATCTTGCTTTTGAGCAGTTCGCTGATTTCAGACGGGTTGAGTTGCATCTATGACTCCTAGTTCATCAGGGCAGTCGCCATGGTGGAGAGCTTTCCACTCACCGAGGCGTCGATCACTTCATCACCCACCGAAATGCGAACGCCGCCAATGAGCGCCTCATTCAGAACGGGGGTGGCTTTAACGGAGCGGCCATACTTCTTTTCGAGCAAGGCCTGTATCTCGGCGAGTTCGGCCGCTGAGAGTTTGAAAGCGGTCTCTACGGTCGCGCTCAGGGTTGCGTTGGCTTGGTTCTTTAAATCTTCGTAGAGGCCGGAAACGCAAGACAGGGTTTCGAGTCGCTGGTTGCTTGCGAGCAAGCCAATGAAGTTTTTCATCGATTCATTGGATGCACCAGAGGTCTCCACCATCAACTGAGTGATCTGGTCTGGGCTCACCGCGGGGTTTCCGTAAAGCACCCGAATCTGCTTGTCTTCAGAGATTGTGGCGAGCTTCTGGAGAAACTCCGACCAGGCCTCGAAGGCCTTTGGAGAGGATGCGCTCTCGGCTTGTGCCACCGAGAAAGCAGCCTCCGCATAGGGTCTGGCAATGGTGACGAGTTCGGCCATCGACTTAAAGCTCGTTCTTCAGGTTTTTGAGAAGCTCGGAATGGGTCTTGGCATCGACCTCGCGCTGAAGGATTTGCCCAGCGCCGCGCACGGCCAGCGCGGCAACGTCCTCTCTCAACTTGTCACGGGCCGCCTGCATAGCGGTGACGGCCTCTTTCTCGGCCGCTTCTCGAGCTTGTGCGACGATCTTTGCTGCTTCGGCTCGGGCCTGTTCAATCAGCTGAGTGGCCTGCTTCTCTGCGCCGGCACGGACCTCACCCGCGACACTCTTGGCCTTGCCCATCTCCTCCGCGGCACGTTTCTCCGCCATAACAAGGTCTGCCCGGGCCTTCTCGGCCGCGGCCAATCCATCGGCGACTTTTGATGCACGCTCGTCAAGAGCCTTCATGATTGGAGGCCAGACGAACTTCATGGTGAACCAAGCCAGTATGAAAAATACGACCAGTTGGGCCAACAAGGTTGCGTTCAGATTCACAGCGCAGTCCTTTGAAAATCGATGTCAGTCATTAAACCAATGCAAGGGTCGCGAATCAGAGCCCGCGGCACCCTGGCAAACCGAGCAAGGCTAGCCTGCGAAAGGGTTGGCGAAGGCGAACATCATCGCAATACCCACACCGATCAGAAAAGCGGCGTCGATCAGACCGGCGAGAAGAAACATTTTGGTCTGAAGCTCATTCATGAGTTCGGGCTGACGCGCAGATGCTTCAATGAACTTGCCACCCATCACACCAATTCCGATACAGGCACCAATGGCACCAAGACCAATAATCAGACCACATGCCAGCGCCACAAAAGCTACGTTCGTCATAACAACTCCTCAGTGGGAACAAAATAAAAACTACGACTTAAAAAAATCTGCGCGACTCTATTAGTGCCCCTCATGGGCCTGCCCGAGGTAAACCAGGGTTAGCATCATGAAGATAAAAGCCTGCAGGGTGATGATTAGGATGTGAAAGATGGCCCAGATCGAGCCAGCCAGCACATGCCCAACGAATCCGAGTACGGTTGCGGTGCCTCCGAGAAGCGCGATCAAAATGAAAATGAGTTCGCCTGCATACATGTTTCCGAAGAGTCGCATCCCCAAGGACACTGTCTTGGCCAGGAATTCAATCGCATTGAGGGCGAGATTGGGCAGCCAGAGTGCGGGGTTCGATCCGAAGGGGGCGCAGAAGAGTTCATGGATAAAACCTCCGAGGCCTTTGATCTTCACGTTGTAATAAATCATGAGCACGAAGACTCCCAAGGCCATGCCCAGAGTGCCATTGAGATCGGCAGAGGCGACTACGCGCATGTAGGCGTCATGGGGGTCGGCGACAATTCCCAAAGAGTAGGCCAGGCTACCCCACAACATTGGCAGGAGATCAACAGGAATCAGGTCCATGAAGTTCATGAAGAAGACCCAGACAAACACGGTCAGCGCGAGCGGGGCGATGAAGCTGCGATCGCCGTGAACGATCCCCTTGGATTGGTTCTCGACCAGCTCAACCAATATTTCTACTGCTGCCTGAAAGCGGCCGGGTACTCCTGAGGTCGCCTTGCGGGCGGCAAGCCACAAGACAAAGATGGTCAGGAGGCCCAGAGAGAGTGACCAGAAGAGGGTGTCGAGGTTGAGAACGGAGAAATCAATGATGGCCTTCTGCGGCGACCCAGTGTTGGTGAAGTGCCCGAGGTGGTGAACAACGTATTCGCCTGCGGTTGGTGCTTGTCCTGCAGCCATATCTTTTTCCTGTGTCGCGCTTCCGAAACCAATCACTCTTTTGGGGGTTACGAGAAGTCTCGTAACCGACTCATTAATCGTCGCTCATTGCGTCGTCTCTCTTGGTAGGCCAACAGAAACGGCGCAAGAAAAAGCGACATTGACGCCACTACGACACCTGCCACCGCCGCCGGCCAACTCATCTCGGGCCATGCCGACGCGAGTAAAACCAGCAACAGTACTGCCATGCCAAGCTTCCCGAACTCTCCGACCAGCCAAACAAAGGCCTGACGAGTGGCGGGTGCTCTGTTAAGAAGCCAGGCGAACCACAGGCTTGGGAGAACAATGCTGAAGCCCCCACTAAAGAGGCTCAGTCCTTGAATCCCGCCAAACAAGAGCGAAACAAAAATTGCTAATGTTGTGACGAGAGCCCCCTGAAGTGCCACGACTCCGAACAAAGCTACCTCCCCGGGTCGCGATCGACTTCGACAACCAACCAAACGCTTGGAATCGGCAATTTGGTTAACAGCTTATGGGACGGAGTGTAGTTTGGAGCGAGGTGCACTGTCAAAAACCCGCATGCGAAGCGGGTAACAGCCGGTGCAGAAGGCCTTCAAACTCCTCGGGTCCTGAGAACTGGATCCGTATCTCGCCCCCCCCAGAGGCCTTTGGCTTCAGTGCGACCACAAGCCCGAGCTGATCCGCAAGCTCTTCTTCCATGCGACGCCAATCGGCCGCTCCCTCGGATTGCGCTGCTTTGGGCTTCGAGCGCTTGGTGCCTCCGAGGAGCTGCCTGGCCCGATCCTCGACCTCTCGGACAGATAGCTTTTGGGCAACAATCAATTCGGCCAGGGCTCGCTGCTGAGGAGCGGCAAGCGTCACAAGCACCCTCGCGTGGCCCGCCTCGATCTGACCATCGCGAAGATAGGCCTGCACAGTCTCCGGAAGCGCAAGAAGCCTCAAAAGATTGCTTGTCGCACTTCTTGACTTCCCAACGGCCTTGGCCGCCTGTTCGTGGGTGAGACCGAACTCACTGATGAGACGAGAGATGCCCTGCGCCTCTTCGATGGCCGATAGGTCCCGGCGCTGGAGGTTCTCAATCAAGGCCATGGCCAGCGCCACCTGGTCATCGACCTCCCGAATCACAGCAGGAATTCCCGTCAACCCGGCCCTCTGGGCAGCTCTGAACCGGCGCTCACCGGCGATGATTTCATAGCGCGCCTCTGATAACGGCGTCGCCTCGATGGGTCGGACAACGATGGGCTGAATGACACCCTGGGACCGTATGGACTCGGCCAACTCATCCAAGGCCTCTTCGTCCATGACCTGGCGTGGCTGGTAACGGCCCGCCTGCAGCCGAGAGATCTCAATTTCCATTAGGCTCGAGTCTCTGGCTCCTGATACGTCGGAATCTGGCATCGCGGCCCCCAAAAGGGCCTCGAGCCCCCGACCCAATCCTTTTTTCTTTAGTGCGCTCATGCGCTCACCCCCTCTTCCCTTGCCTGGCGCCTGGCCAGTCCCAAACGATCCACGAGTTCCTGCGCGAACCCCAAATAGGCCTGTGACCCTCTAGACGTCGCGTCGTACCGGATAACTGGCTGACCATGGCTCGGGGCCTCGGCCAAACGAACGTTTCTAGGGATCACTGTTTTGAAAACTTTCTCACCAAAGTGACGCTCGAGTTGGTCGCTCACCTGCTGAGAGAGCGTCATTCGAGGGTCGAACATCACTCGCAGTAATCCGATAATTCGCAGCTCTCGATTAAGGCCCGCATGAACCCGCTTGATGGAGTTCACCAGATCTGAGAGCCCCTCGAGCGCAAAGTACTCGCATTGCATTGGAATGACCACGCCGTTGGCGGCGCAAAGCCCATTGAGGGTCAACATGGACAATGAGGGCGGGCAGTCCACCAGAATCATGTCGTAAGCGGGAGAGATGGTGGTCAAACCGAGGGCGAGCCGGTGCTCACGTGACTCCAGATCCACCAATTCCACCTCTGCGCCGGCGAGCTCTCGATTCGCTGGCAATAGGTCATAACCAAAATCGGTCTTCATTAGAACCGTCTCTGCCTGATCAATTCCAAGCAAAACCGTGTATATCGTTTTAGTAAGCGCAGACTTATCAACCCCGCTACCCATCGTTGCATTGCCCTGGGGGTCCAGATCAACCAAGAGCGTTCGATGACCTAATCGCGCAAGTGAGGCGGCCAAATTAACGGCGGTGGTGGTCTTGCCCACCCCGCCCTTCTGGTTGGCCACGGCAAAGACTTGGGTCTTTCGAGTCGTGGTTGGGGACTGCTCGGGTTGTATCAAGACGCTCTCCTTCGTATCCAAACAAGATGACGCTCTGCCTCAAGTGCGTTATCGGTCTCTAAAGACTCCAAACAAAAATCGCTCGGCCGCCGAGGGTGGGCATAACGCCATTCGCCCCGAATGGGGGCCAGGCCGAGTACCTGGTCTCGACGCCCGGCCATATAGAGCCATCGCGTCTGCTGCTGTGAGAGATGCCAACTTCGGTCTAAAAAGTCCTCCAAAGCAGCAAATGCACGAGAAAGGATGATGGCACAGCCATCTCGTTCATCGAGTTGCACTTGAGCAACATCGGCCGCAATCACGAATACACGCCCCGAGAGTCCAAGAGTCGCTACACCATGCCTCAAGAAGGCGGCTTTTCGAGACGTCTTCTCGATCAAATAGATTCGAAGGCCGGGTGTCAGTATCGCCAATACAAGGCCAGGAACGCCATTGCCGGAGCCCACGTCAATGACATAGGGGGAATTCCCTTCAGACCGCCCTCTGG